>DAOUVS010000029.1 GCA_030667525.1 Candidatus Zixiibacteriota bacterium
AATGTTATTAATAAAATTATTATAGCCGGTGGAACCTTTACCGGTCTGGTCTATTTCTTCTTTTCCAAGGAGCATAAAGGTGCTTTTGGAGCAACCGCCAAAGTTGGTATCTGGGTGATAATGCTAACCTTTGGTGCCTCGTTTGGATACACCGTGATGAGTCGTATGTCTCTGCTAATCGGCCGAATGGATTTTATCTTTGGCGACTGGCTGGGACTGATCAAATAACGATGCTGTCTTATTTAAAACCTTCTCAGGTTATTTCTATTTTTCTGTTTTTATTTATAATTTTATTTTCATTTGCTTCTTTAGCAATAAGTCAGGATACAGAAACAATTGAGGAAATAATTGCCGATTCTGTTAATATTTTTATTCCGACTACGGCGACTGATGTTGTCGCTGTAGATCATGTATATGATTGTGGCGAAGCGGTTGATGTCTCATGGACATTATCGACCGATGATGAAAAAATCGGCGAATATAAAATATTACGTGCCGGGGAAGGTTCCCCTGATTTTGTTCAGGTTGGGGTCGTTCTGCCCGGTAACTTCTCTTTTATAGACAAATCTGTTGAAAGCGGGCAGAGCTATATTTATAAAATCGCCGCCGTTTATAACGGTAATGCTGTCGAATCGGAGCCGTCGAATATTGTTATCCCCGATACCGAACCGGTTAACTGGAACCTGCTGAACCTATTTTTAATCGGCTTACTTATTGCCGGAGCGGTTATTTATTTGATTTCTCATGCCAAGAGCGGCAAAAAGCTGTTTATCAGAAAAATTGCCGGATTGGAAGCAATCGATGAGGCGATTGGCCGAGCTACCGAGATGGGTCGTCCGATTCTGTTTATTCCCGGTATTAATGATATGGACGATGTCCAGACGATTGCCGGAATCACATTATTGGGACGGGTTGCCAAAGTTGTCGCCGATTATGATATAAAAATTAATATGCCGGTGGCTCGTTCACTGGTTATGACCACTGCCCGTGAGACAATCCGGGAAGCATATATCGGTGCCGGTCGTCCCGATGCCTACAGCGATGATATGGTTCGTTATATCACCGATGAGCAGTTCGGCTATGTCGCCGCCGTTGATGGTATTATGGTTCGCGAAAAACCGGCTACCTGTTTTTATCTTGGCGCCTTTTTTGCCGAATCGCTGATTTTGGCCGAAACCGGGAATTCTATCGGCGCGATTCAGATCGCCGGAACGGCGATGCCGGCCCAGTTACCATTTTTTGTCGCCGCATGCGATTATACTTTGATCGGCGAAGAACTTATTGCCGCCTCGGACTATCTTTCCGGTGAGCCAAGACAACTTGGTTCCTTAAAGGGCCAGGATGTTGGAAAATTACTCGCTATGATTGCGTTGATAATTGGTGTCTTGAGTATCACCATAGCTGATGCCTGGGGCGTTGACTTTTTTGTCTGGCTATCCGACAAAATGGATGCGATGTTTACTATACAGAATTGATGGAGGTAAGATAACGGTTTGAAAAGACAGGTCCCGGTTCTAATTACTTTTATAGTAGGTACTGTATTAATACTGTCGGTCTTTTTCCCGCCAGCAGAAAGGTTGGGCGAAGATTTTTCAATTTTCTTTGATATTATCGCTGTTTTTGCCTTTTTCCTCGGTGGCGGAAACCTCCTGAGAATTCATTTCGGCAAGGTTTACCAGAAGCGCGAGGACTGGGGATTTTCGATTGTCACTCTTTGCGGCTTTGCCATAATGATGATGGCCGGATTGTTCAAGCTCTGGAACCCGGGTGGAATCGCCGCCGATGTGGCCGCACCCGGATCACTTTTTCAGCTGATGTACGACTGGATATTTAATCCGCTGGGCGCCTCGATGTATTCGCTTTTGGCCTTTTATGTCGCCTCGGCTTCATACCGTGCTTTCCGCGCCAAAAATATTGATGCCACCATCCTTTTGATTGCCGCTTTTGTTATTTTATTGGGGCGAACACCGCTTGGCATGTATGTCACCAGCTGGGTCCCGGAATCGTTCTCGATTTTGCAAATTCCGAATCTCGCTATCTGGATAATGGTTTCGCCAAATCTGGCCGGACAAAGAGCGATCATGATTGGTATCGCACTTGGTGTCGTTTCGATGTCGCTGAGATTAATTCTCGGTGTCGAGCGAACTTATCTGGGGGTGGACAATGAGTGATATTGGCCTGATTTTATCGATTGGGGTTATTGTTGTCGGCCTTTTATGGCTAACTATCCGATCTTTAACCGGACGTGAGGTGGAACGCCGGATAATATTTTTGTTTATTGGAATTTCCGTTGCAATCCCGCTTTTATTTAATATCACCGTGTCAGAAAAAGCGACACCGATTGTTAAAGGTATCTATGATAAAGTAGAAAATCTTCCTTCCGGCTCAAAAATTCTAATTTCATTTGATTATGGCCCCTCGATGGCTCCGGAAGTTGAACCGATGTCCGATGCTTTTCTCAGACATGCCCTGGCCAAGGGTCATAAGGTTTTTATTATGGGCTTATGGGCAACCGGGCAGTCACTTGGTGCCGCGGCTGTGGATAAAATTGTAAAACCTGAATTTCCTGATAAGGTTGATGGTGTCGATTATATCAATATCGGCTACAAAGCCGGTAATCAGGGTGTTCTTAATGTTATTATCACCGATTTCAGAAAAATGTATGCGACCGATGTAAATGGTGTCGATCTCGATTCGGTCGAGATTTTTGAAAATATCAGATCGCTGAAAGATATGGACCTGATTCTTTGCGTCGGCGGCGGTTTTCCGGGAATAAAAGAATGGGTTCTTTTTGCGGCCGATCCGGGTAATATCCCACTGGCCGGCGGAAGTGCCGCGGTAGCGACTCCTCTGTTATATCCTTATTATCCCAAACAATTAATTGGTCTGCTCGGAGGCATCAAAGGTGCGGCCGAGTATGAGTCTGAGATGAAAAAGAATTATCCTCGTTTTGCCGATATGCCGACCCCGGGACTCAATATGATGGGACCGCAGACGCTGGCTCATATGGTTGTGATGGCCTTTATTGTGATTGGCAACCTCTCGTTCTTCTTTGCGAAAAGGAGAAAAAAATAATGGATAGGTCACGCCGCATATCTCTGATCATTTTTGCCGGAATAATAATTTTATTTATTCTGAGCTGGATTATAAAATCGACTACTCTGCTAAACGTGGGAACGGAAAGTTTACTTTCGATTCGTGATGCTTTCTTTATAACCTTTGCCGCCTTTTTAACACTGGCGATATTTTCATTCCTTTATAAAGATAATCCATATTATAAATTTGCCGAACATCTGTTTGTCGGTGTCTCGGCCGCCTATTGGATGTGTGTCGGTTTCTGGTCAACCTTTGTCGGCAATTTTATACCCAAAGTTTCGACCACCCTTTCTAATTTCTTCGAGGTGCCGCCCAAGGAATTTGATATCTTTTATTTTATCCCGCTGATTCTGGGATTGATGCTGTTGATGCGGTTGTCGCCCAAAGGCGGATGGCTCTCGCGCTGGTCGCTGGCCTTTATTGTCGGAACCACCGCCGGCTTAAATCTGATTAGATATTTGCGCACCGATTTTATAACCCAGGTGAGCAACACGTTTATACCGTTACTGGTTGATTGGAACGGAATCGGTCCGTTTTTCTCCGATTTTTCGCTGAGTGCCTCGGGTCAATTTGTAATGACTCTCGGCAATTGGGTGATTTTTATCGGAGTTTTTAGCGGATTGATATATTTTTTCTTCTCTAAGGAGCATAAAGGCTTTTTCGGTCATGCTTCTCGGGTTGGTATCTGGGTGCTGATGATTACCTTTGGCGCCTCCTTTGGATACACTGTGATGGGCCGCGTCTCACTTTTAGTGGGACGGTTGACGTTTCTATTCAAAGATTGGCTGGGATTAATAAGTTAGTTCAAATTTAAATTTTAATATATATACGAGGTGCCTATGAGGCTAAAACTTCTATTTTTAAGTTGCCTGCTGCTTATATTTATCTGTACGAGCGCTTTCACACAGGATGAAGCGGTTGTTGCCGATTCTCTGGAAACGACGGCAGAAACTATTTCGCCGGCGCCGGCAACCAGCCTGACAGCGATTGATAAACCCGATGATCATGGTCATGGCATTGATCTGAGTTGGGAATTATCTGCCGATGACGGCGGCGGCTTGATGAGTGTAATGGGTTATATGATCTATAGGGCAACTTCTCCCGATGGATCTTATGAAGCCCGTTCCGGACTGCTTCTGAACGTGACTGCATATTCTGATGTGGGAGCGATGAATGAAGGTGAAAATGACTATATGCCGGATTATACTGACTATTATTATAAAGTCAGAGCTCTGACTACTGATAGCGCCGTTTTTGCTGATTCGGAAATACTCGGACCGGTACAATCATTTGGACAATGGTTTAACTGGAAAAGATTGTCGGTTTTATTATTGGTCGCCGGGTTTTTATTCTTGACCGTATACTTCATTCAAAAAGCCAAAGGCGGGGCCAAATTATTCGTTCGTCGATTGGCCGGCATTGAGGCCGTCGATGAGGCCATTGGGCGTGCTACCGAAATGGGTAAACCGATTCTGTATGTACTCGGTTTGGGAACCGCGGCCGATATTGCCACTATCGCATCATACACGATTTTGAGCCGTGTGGCCAAAAAAGTCGCAGAATACCAAACCGGCTTAATTGTTCCCTGTTATGATCCGATTGTGATGGCTATTGCGCAAGAAACGGTTAAAACCTCATATATGAATGCTGGTCGCGCAGATGCTTACAATGAGGATATGGTTTACTTTGTAACCAATCAGCAGTTTGCTTATGTCGCCGGTGTTAACGGTGTGATGCTTCGTGATCGCCCGGCAACCAATATCTATATGGGCAAGTTTTATGCCGAATCCTTGATTCTGGCGGAAACCGGGGTAGCGGCAGGATCGATTCAGATAGCCGGTACTGATGAGATTTCACAAATCCCATTCTTTGTTGTTGCCTGCGATTATACTTTGATCGGCGAAGAACTGTATGCGGCGTCGGCTTATCTGGGTAAAGAACCGTTACTTCTGGGTTCGCTCAAGGCTCAGGATTATGCCAAAGCATGCCTTATATTCCTGGCCATTATTGGCTTTATTACTTTAATGTTTGGATATCATGGTATCGTGGATTTTTTCCACGTTGCCGGTTAGGAGGAATGGAGAGATATGAAAAGACAATTACCATTAGCAATGGTTTTCATATTCGGTTTCCTCATGATTATCCAGTATTTTATTCCTCATGAGTATTCCGAATGGGTTAACGCCTTCCTTATGGACTGGATGATGATTATCGGTGTCTTTGCCCTGGCTTTGGGTCTTTGGTCACTGACAAGAGTCTCCTGGGATAAGGTAAGACAAAAAAAGCCGAATTGGGGTTATTCAATAGTAACTCTGGCCGGGCTTTTCTTGATGATGTTTTTCGGGTTTGATTATTTTAGACACTTTTCAACAGCGGTAGGTTCGGATAATTATATGTATATTCATTTCTACCGTCATATTGTTATACCGATTCAGGCCACAATGTTTTCTCTTTTGGCCTTCTTTATAGCGTCGGCAGCATATCGTGCTTTTCGAGCCAGATCACTTCTGGCGACTCTGCTTTTAGTTGCCGCCCTGGTAATTATGCTCAGATTCAATCCGTTTTTGGGTCCGCTTCAACCGATTATGGAAGAATTCTCAGTCTGGCTTCTGAATGTTCCCAATCTGGCGGCCAAACGAGCGATTGTGATTGGAGTTGGGCTCGGTATGGTAGCGACAGCACTGAAAGTAATCTTGGGAATTGAGCGTGCCTATCTGGGGAAGGATTGAGGAGGAAACTATGAATATATTTGATAGAATTATGTCGTTCGATCGCAGATGGATTTTCCTCTCTTTGGCGATTGTTTGTGTGGTTACTTTTATGTGGCCCTTTCATGTTCCAATTACGTTGAGCAATGAGGTCAGATCGATATATAATCGATTCGATAGCCTGAAAGAAGGCGATATGATCTATTTATCGGTTGATTATGATCCTAATGCTCTCGCTGAACTTCACCCGACGACCTATGTCCTGGCTGAAATGTGTTTTCGTAAAAATGTAAAAGTTATTTTCGGAACACTTTCCAACCTTGGACAAGGTATGGTTGATCAGGTGATTGATGATATTACCGACTCGGTAATGCTGGATAAAACTTACAATGGCGTTTTTTATGAGGGTCGTGAAATCCAAAACGGTATTGATTATGTATTTTTAGGGTATAAGCCATATCCGGCTATGGTTATTCAGGCCATGGGACTGGATTTTAGAGTGCCTTTCCCTACTGATTATTATGGAACACCATTGGATAGTATTCCCATAATGAAGGGTGTCAAAAACTTTGATCAATGTAAGTTGGTTATGGATATGGCGGCCGGCAATGTAGCTGAAATGTGGATCACCTATGGTCATGGGAATTACAATGTTCCATTGGCTTTGGCAGTTACCGGTGTTATGGGGGCCGATATGTATCCATATTTGAATTCCGGCCAGATTTTTGGACTGGCCGCAGGGCTTCTTGGCTCTGCTCAAATTGAAAAACTTTGTGATAATCCTGGTCGAGCTATAGACGGAATGAGGATTCAGCTATTCGCCCATATTCTGATAATTCTATTTATCATAATGGGTAATATTGGATTCTTTGTCACCCGACGACGGAAAAAAATGGGAGGTGATGTTAGATGACTTGGGAAACATTTTTATGGACGACACTCGGGGCATTCTTAACATTATGCACCTTCTCTTTTCTTTATAAGGATAACCCGTTTTATAAATTTGCTGAACATCTTGTGGTCGGAGTTTCGGCCGGATATTTCGCTTTGGTACTATATCATCAGATTTTAATCCCCAATGTTTTTGATAAGATCTTTGATGGTGAATGGTGGTATATTATTCCAGCCTTACTGGGTATAATGATGTGGACCCGTTTTTCAAGGAAATATTCATGGATCAGCCGCTGGCCAATCGCCCTGTATATGGGTATTGCGTCCGGTATGGCGGTTCCCAGAGAGATGCATGCCCGTGTTATTGAGCAGATGCATTCAGCGATGATTAATATTATCGACATGAATAATATCATGGGGAATTCATTCTTTGATACTGCCTCGGGAATTGCAAAGTTAATCGTTTTTATAGGTACTTTGTCGGCCTTATTCTATTTCTTTTTCTCTAAAGAGCATAAGGGATTTTTCAAAGGTATCTCGCAATTTGGAATTTGGATTCTTATGATAGGTTTTGGAGCTTCCTTTGGCTACACTGTTATGGGTCGTATTTCACTGTTTGTGCAACGTATCCAGGTAATGCGAGACTGGACAGTTGTTGCATGGGCTGATGAAGCCAGTGGCGCTTTTGCAGTATTTTGGATAATAACTTTCGGAGTATTTGCCATCTGGGCAGTATTTGAAATTAGAAAGTACCTACGGAGCAAAAGATCAACTGCTTGATATTATTGAATTGATAATACATGTGTAAAGCCCCGTTTTGACGGGGCTTTTTTAATGTGTATCCACCAATATGTAACAGTTTTATTTACAATAGGTTACAGGACGATCATTTATTTTATTTTGTAACCTCTTTAGGCCGTTGAGGGTATATAAGTTTTTTTCAAAAATATGTTGATTTTCCTTGACAAATAATTAATCTGTTGCTATAATTGAACGTATAACATATAATATAAACAGGGCGGACTATCTAACCCGTTTGGCAATTAGCTTCAATAATTCGAAAGCGAGGTGGGGGATGGCGAGAACTTCAGGTTCCGCTGGCACCAAAACCATAATTTCAGCCAAGAAAAAAGCAACGGCAAGGGATGGACTAAAAAATAAGGCGTCTGTTAGTATGGAAGCCAAAAGCGGCACAAAAGCAATAAAAGGTAAAGGAAAACTATCGACTCCTGAAGCACGTCGGGAATATCAGCGACGGTATTACCAGCTTCATAAGGACAAAGCCAAGGAATATCAAAGGCAATATAACCTTTCCCACAAGAAAAAAGTCCGAGGCGGCCGGGGCAAGGCTAATTTTGTATGTCCGCGTGAGGTTGTCCGCGGAACTTTTAATACGACTGATATTATGCATGCACCGGTCGAGAAAACGCTCAAGATTCTGGAAAAGATTATTAGTGGTGAACGACTATTCACCATGTAAAATCTAAAATCTGAGAATCTAAAGCCAATAAAAGGCATAAAACAAAATATTTGATCAAGGCGGTATTTGGAATTTTCTTGTCTAAACCGCCTTTTTATATTGATTAAATCAAAAAACAGTGTAGTTTGCGAATTAAATTTAATTAATTTGGAGGCCAGTATGGTTGCGGCGAAAAAGAAAACAAACACCAAGGCAGCGAAGGCACCAAAGAAGAAAGCTAAGAAAACACTGACAGCAAAAAAGACAGCAAAAAAGAAAACTATTAAGAAGTCTGTTACACCCAAGAAACAAACTACAAAGGTCAAAAAAGTGAAAAAGAAAGATGTGAAGGCAATTAAAAAACCAGCGAAGACTGCGACAAAAAAAGTTACCAAGAAAGTGACGAATAAAACCGCAGTAAAGGTACAACTTAAGGCGACCAATCCGCCATATTATTTCTTTGGTGGCGGCAAAGCCGACGGCGATACAAGTTTACGCGATTTACTTGGCGGCAAGGGTGCCGGTTTGGCAGAGATGAGTCGCATTGGAATCAATGTTCCTCCGGGTTTCACTATTACCACTGAAGTTTGCGATCTGTACTATAAGAATGACATGGCCATCCCGACTGATATTGATAATGATCTTGAAAATCAGATTGCCAAAATAGAAAAACTGGTTGGCTTAAAATTCGGTGACGCGGAAAAACCGCTTTTGGTTTCAGTCAGGTCGGGTGCAAAATTTTCAATGCCTGGCATGATGGATACAGTCCTCAATCTCGGTCTTAACAAAGATACCCTAAAAGGTTTCACCGCAATGACCAACAATGAACGTTTTGTCTTTGACAATTATCGCAGATTCATTCAGATGTTTGGTAATGTTGTTCTCGATATTGACAAAGAGAAGTTTGAAGAGATTATTGAAGCAAAAAAGATTTCCAGAAAAATCAAACAGGATTCATCACTTCAGGTGGCCGATCTTAATGATATTATTAAAAAGTTCAAAGCTGTAATCAAAAGAAAAACAGGTGAGGCATTTCCGGAAGATCCTTATTTACAATTACGCATGGCCCGCGATGCTGTTTTTCGTTCATGGAACAACCCCCGGGCGATCAGCTATCGGAAACTGAATAATATTCCCAGTAATCTTGGAACCGCAGTTAATGTCCAAACAATGGTATTTGGTAATATGGGCAATTCTTCCGGAACCGGCGTTGGTTTTACACGTAATCCTGCCAATGGCTTCAAGGAGTTTTATGGTGAATATCTCCTTAATGCTCAGGGCGAGGATGTTGTTGCCGGTGTTAGAACACCACTTCCGATAACAGAACTTGGGCAGGAAATGCCGGATGTTTTCAAACAGCTTAAGACTATTACCACCAAACTGGAAAAACATTATCGTGATGTTCAGGATTTTGAATTTACCATTCAGGAAGGCAAGTTATATATGCTTCAAACGCGAACCGGTAAACGTACCGTTCAGGCTGCTTTGAAGATTGCCGTTGATATGGTTAAGGAAAAATTGATTACTAAAGAAGAAGCCTTGATGCGCATTGAACCGGACCAACTTGACCAGTTGTTGCATCCACGCCTTGACCCAAAAGCCAAATACGAACCGATTGCCAAAGGATTGCCGGCCTCTCCCGGTGCCGCCTCGGGTAAAGTATATTTCACTTCCGAAGATGCCGTTAAACACGGTGGCGAAAACAGAGGTGTCATCCTTGTCAGACAGGAAACTAATCCCGATGATATCGAAGGCATGAATGCGGCTAATGGCATTTTAACGGCTCGTGGCGGAATGACTTCGCATGCTGCCGTGGTTGCTCGTGGTATGGGTAAATGCTGCGTCGCCGGCTGTGAAGCGGTCCGTGTTCGCGCGGCCAAACAGCAGATGCAAATTGGCAAACTTATTATCAAAGAGGGTGATGTGATCACTCTCAACGGTTCCACCGGTGAGGTTATGTCCGGAGCCGTCCCGACAATTGAACCAGAACTGTCGGGCGAGTTTTCAGAATATATGGGTTGGGCGGATGAGATCAGAAAATTGCGGGTCAGAGCCAATGCCGATACCCCAAATGATGCCAATCAGGCCAAAAAATATGGAGCTGAGGGAATCGGACTGTGTCGTACAGAACATATGTTTTTTGCCGAGGAAAGACTACCGATCGTACAGGAGATGATTTTGGCCGAATCAACCGAAGATCGTATGGTCGCGCTTGATAAACTTCTTCCTTTCCAGAAAAAAGATTTCAAGGGCCTGTTTGAAGCTATGAACGGAATGTCGGTTACAATCAGAACCCTTGATCCGCCGCTGCATGAATTCTTGCCGGAACGTGAAAAAATTGAAGAACAGATTAGTGAGCTGGATAAAAAAGATGATGATTACGATGAGAAAAATGATCATCTGAGTATGATTCTTCGGCGAATTGATGAACTTAAAGAGGTTAATCCGATGCTGGGTCATCGCGGTTGCCGTCTGGGAATCGTTTATCCTGAGATTACCGAAATGCAAGTGAGAGCAATTGTCGAAGCTGCCTGCGAGGTAAACAAAAAGGGTAAAAATGCTCGCCCGGAGATTATGATTCCTTTAATTGGCCATGTCAATGAGTTCAAAAATCAGAAAGAAGTTGTCGAGCGGATTATCGGTGAAACGATGAAAAAATATAAGGTTCGGAAACTTGATTGCCTGATTGGAACTATGATTGAGATCCCAAGAGCTGCACTGACAGCCAATGAAATTGCCGTCGAAGCGGAATTTTTCAGTTATGGTACCAACGATCTGACCCAGATGGCGATGGGTTTCTCACGCGACGATGCCGGCAAATTCCTCATGCATTATGTTGATAAAGGCATTTTGCCAAAAGACCCATTTGTCTCAATCGATCAATCCGGTGTTGGACAGTTAGTCGAGATGGCGACCCAAAAAGGCCGATCAGTCAAACCCGATTTAAAAATCGGTATCTGCGGTGAACATGGTGGCGATCCTGATTCAATCGAGTTTTGTCATAAAATCGGACTCGATTATGTCTCCTGCTCCCCATTCAGGGTTCCGATTGCAAGATTGGCGGCTGCTCAGGCGACGATCAAAGAGAAATCAAAAACCGCCGAACGCGACAAATAGTTTCTCGAATTGATTCGGCGAATTGAATTAAAAAGCCCCCCGCCAAAAGCGGGGGGCTTTTTTTATACTCTCTATAATATTCAGCTCGAAATAAGACTAATTGAAGTGGTAGGGAGCGGAGCCACCATTCTATTTGAAATCCACCAAATATACATAATCCAAAATAATGATATTATTCTTGGTGCATTTCATTTTGTCACCTCCCTATAAAGTATATATGCAACACCATTCGCCATGAAGGCTATTTTATTCCCATCAGAGTTATATACTGGTGATACATAATGCAATTCCATTGTTTATTGTTTTTTTATAACTCGGAATACCTACACACAAAACTCTGAAAGAAACCTAAAAGAAAAACCACTACTGTGATTGAGTCTATTAGTTTAATTATACTACGGTTTGTACTGTTTGTCAAGCTGTGTTACAATATTTTTTCGTATTTTGTGGTTAGGTTTTATGACTTTTACGAATCTGCTATCAAATCAATGGTAATTTTGCTCTTTCCAGATAGACAGATGGAGGCAATGATTATAATATTACAGTTTTTTGCCAAATTGAGAATTGAGAATTGAGAATTGAGAATTGAGAATTGAGGAGCTGAATATTTATGTGTTTAGCAGGGAAGAATCGAGCGGAGCGATGTGGTTCTGCCAATTAATTTTAACCTTTTTTGGGTGAAATATCGTTTATGAAATACAAAATTACTGCCAATTCGATAATTAGAAAAGTGTAAAATGACAAAACGAACCCATTTCGTTGGACAAGTATGGAAGAGAAGAGGTTACAGAGAATTTGAATGTTTTGAGGGTATCTCGACAAACTTGGCCACTTGACGTTGGGTCGCCGCACCCGACATCAAATTAAAATTTTGTTTAAACATATTGGCTTCTCTAAACGTCATCAGCATTAGAAATCGGAATTAGGCAAGGTTATATTTTTTAAAGAGGGAATGAGTATATTTTAGGGAGGGGAAATGAGGAAAAAAGCCGGGGGTAATTCAGGTAAAATTTGAAAAATTTTGAAGGAAATGAAAAGAAATAAAAGAAAATTGTTGTCATAAAGGCGGTTTTGCTGTATTTTGTTGGCTGTGAAGTAAACGAAATTATGGCAATTTGAGTCTGGAAGATTAGGATTGAAGGTCAGGAGAAAATGGAATGAATAAAATAGAGAGTATCAAAAAAATGGGTAACATTAAAAAATTAATGCTGTTGACATTTGTTACGCTTCTTTTATTAAGTTGCGCCAAAGACATTTTTGTGGAACCGCCGACCAGTTTGAGAGGATTTTATATCGGGCGGTATTTTGTTATCAATAATGTTTCAGGATCTACTATAACAAAGGATGATGTTGTTCACTGGACATTTACTGATCAAACACATATCAGTGATTTCCCAAGTATAAGCGAAAGAGTATTTTGCGATTTTAGTGGATCATATACGGTTGAGTCAAATCTTACTTTGACGATTGCTCAGATATCACAAGATATTTGTACTCTCGATGATGTTCCCGAGGATGTTTTTTCGATTCGTTGGGTGCGTCCGGACGATGCCGCTGATACATTGTATCTTGAGCAGTTTGATGTTCCTAATGATAGGAAAAAAATTGCGGTTCTGGCAAGACAGCCGGACTTGTAAAATAATTTTAACGCCCTCGCTTATATCGAGGGCGTTTTTGTTTTTACGAAAGGGGTAATATGTCTAAATCAAAGCAGATAATGATACTATCAATCATAAGTGTTCTAATATTCACTTTTGCAGTTATTATATCTTGTGAAAAATCACCGACAAGTAGCGGAATGGAATTTCAACCCGGTACATATGCAGGAACTTATCAGGTTCAAAGATCGTCTTATGACCCTCCAGAAATAGATACAACAGAATTTAAATTTTATGCTGGCGGCGGATTTTATATGGAGAATGATACGGTTTTTGTCGGCTCCGATACTCTTTTTGATCAGCAAAGAAAATTTTGTGACGTTAGCGGTGAATATGATATTATTGGTTCAAATGATCGGATTAGGATAACAATTTCAGTAAATTATCCATACACTGATATTTGTGATCATGATGAAAATCCCAGCGATGATTATTCGCGAAGTTATCAGGGTGATTGGATCGTCTTTACCGGTGATGACAACGACTTTAAGCGCAAGATTATTCTCTGGGAAATGATGGAAGATTAACTTTTCTCTAAAATATTACTTTTTTTCAATTTCCACTGACAGTAGTTGTCAGTCTCTCCACCTATAATACTTATAGGTAAAACAATTTAATTATGCGACAAACTGCTATTAAATGGAGAGATTGTAGATGCTGTCAAAAATTTATTCTGCCGCGACACTAGGGGTTAACGCTTATACGGTTGAAGTCGAATCCGACATTCAACAACAACTGCCGACATTTATAACAGTTGGTTTGCCGGATGGCGCCGTCAGGGAATCCAAGGAACGGGTCACCGCCGCCATAAAAAACTCAGATTTTGTTTTTCCGGCCAAAAAAATCACCATAAATCTGGCCCCGGCCGATATTCGCAAAGAGGGTGCCGGGTTTGATCTGCCGATTGCTATTGGGATTCTTGCCGCCACCGGCCAGATATTACGTGAAGATTTGGAAGATTTTGTGATGATTGGTGAGCTTTCTCTTGATGGAACGGTTCGCTCGGTTCCCGGGGTCCTGCCGATGGCTATGGAGGTCAGCAAAAATGGCAGCAAAATCAAAGGGATTTTAGTCCCTCGCGAAAATGCATCGGAAGCAGCTATGGCCGAAAATCTTCCGGTTTATCCGATTGGCACCTTGCGCGAAGCTATTCATTTTCTTGAAGATGAAACAACAATAAAGCCTTTCAAGCTTGATATGGCGTCGGTTTTTTCGGCGTCCCGGAAGTATGATGTTGATTTTTGTGATGTAAAGGGGCAGGAATCTGCCAAGCGGGCACTGGAGGTGGCAGCCGCCGGGGGGCACAATATCATAATGATTGGTCCTCCCGGCTCCGGCAAAACGATGCTGGCCCGCAGGCTTCCGACTATTCTTCCTGATATGATTCTTCCTGAGGCTTTGGAGACCACCAAGATTCATTCTGTGGCGGGACTTATTCCCGGAAATACTGCCCTTGTTGCCACTCGTCCCTTCCGCTCACCGCATCACACTATCTCAGATGCAGGGCTTATCGGCGGTGGGAGAATTCCCAAGCCGGGTGAGGTTTCGTTGGCGCACCATGGGGTCTTGTTTTTAGATGAAATAGCCGAGTTTCGCAAAGATGTATTGGAGGTTATGCGCCAGCCAATGGAAGATGGTGAGGTGACTTTATCGCGAGCGACCACAACCCTGACCTATCCCGCATCATTTATGTTGGCGGCAGCGATGAATCCCTGCCCCTGTGGATATTTCGGCGATAACAACCATGAATGCAACTGCACAACCGCCGTGATACAAAGATATATGTCACGTATTTCCGGCCCTCTTTTGGATAGGATAGACATTCATATCACGGTGCCCTCGGTGAAATTTAAGGAGCTTTCATCGGATACATCGGGAGTTAAATCAGAGGTGATAAAGGTCAATATTGACCGGGCTCGTGGAGTTCAATTGAAAAGATTTGAGGAGGAGACAAAAATATACTGTAACGCGCATATGCAGTCAAAAGATATCAGAAAATATTGTTCTATTGACGAGAAATCGAATTCGCTTCTCGGTTTGGCAATAAAAAAACAGGGGCTTTCGGCACGGGCTTATGATAGGATTTTGAAAGTGTCGCGGACTATTGCCGATCTGGAAAATTGTGAAAATATCGAAATGCCACATATAGCCGAGGCGATTCATTATCGGTCGCTAGACCGAAATCTCTGGGCGCGATAGAGCGAATTATATCAAGCTGGCATTAATCTTTAATCTTTAAATATTCTATATTTTACTGCCGACAGAGAAATCAGGATTGTTTCTTGACTTTTTTGTCGGCAGTCTTAACTTGGGCTGCTGAGGAATATATATATGGCCAGACAAACAAAAATGGAAAAGCTGTTTCTTCATGCCGCGCGCATGCTTAATTCAACACTTGATTATGAAGCGCTTATGAAGCTTGTTTTGGAATTAACCGCAAAGGCGACCGATTCCGAGGCGGCGATGGTATATAGAATAGACGACCAGGTAGAATTGGTCAGGGCTCGTTTCTGTGAATGCCTCGAGCCGAAAAGCGACTGTGGCTGCTATGAACCGAAAATAGAATATTTTAAAATTCCAAAAGGTGCCGGAATAATTGGTTGGGTTGCCGAAAACCGGGAACCTATTATTGTCAATGACGCCGCCTCGGATAAGAGATTTTATAAAAAGCTCGAGGAGCTTACCAATATCAAATTTAAATCGATTTTGGCAATACCGCTAATTGGACGCGGTCAGATGATTGGGGTGGTCGAAGCTATTAATAAGAGAAATGGCGGTTTTACCGATGAGGACCTTGATACGCTGATAGGTTTGGCCAATCAATTTGCCGTTTCCATTGATAATGCTAATTTATACCGCGATGCCAAAAAAGAGGCGCGAGACAGGCGACTATTGTATGAGGTTGGCAAAAAGCTTTCCAGTACGCTTAATGTTGACGAAGTACTAAAATTGATTCTCGCTTCTCTCCGCAAAGTTGTTGGGTATAATGCCGGCGGTGTTTATTTGATCGATGAAAAAAAGCATGAACTAAAAACTGTCTATGCTGAAGGGTATGGGGTCAGAGCCGAGGAATTTGCGGAATTGAAATTTGGTCAGGGATTGGTTGGCTGGGTGGCCAAGTCGGGAAAATCGGTTATTGTTCCCGATGTATCAAAGGATGACCGTTATATCAATGTTCACCGGCAAACCAAATCAGAAATAGTGACCCCGTTAAAAATTGATGGTCGTGTAATTGGTGTGATGACCCTCGAATCAAATAAACTGACGGCTTATGATAAAAAGAGTCTTGATCTTTTAACTACCTTTGCCAGTCAGGCGGCAATATCACTGGAAAGAGCAGTGATGCATGACAAAATGCTCGAAAATCGCCGGTTTGAGGAGCAACTTGCAATTGCCCGTCAAATCCAATTGACATTTTTGCCAAAAAAAAGGCCTGATATTGATGGGTATGATATATCCGGAATCAATATTCCCTCAGGCGAAGTTGGCGGCGATTATTATGATTATATTAAAATTATTGATAATCAAATCGGTATTGCCATTGCCGATGTTTCCGGCAAGGGTATCCCGGCGGCGCTGATAATGGCGTCATTTCGCGCTTCATTGATTGCCGAGATAAGGAATAATTTTGCTTTAAGGACTATCTGCAAAAAAGTTAATAGTCTTCTCTACGATTCGATTGAACTGGGCAATTTTGTCACTGCTTTTTATGGTGTTCTTGATTCAAAAAATGATATTTTTACTTTTTCCAACTGCGGGCATAATCAGCCGATTCATATCCACAAGAAAAATAAAGTATCTTTTCTCAAGGAAGGCGGCCCGGCTCTTGGGGTTATCCCTGATGCCGATTACGAAGAGCGGCCGATATTTTTGGTTTCTGGCGATCTCTTATTCTTTTATACTGATGGTGTCACTGAAGCCGAAAATGATAAGGGTGAACAGTTTGGCGAGGATAGACTGGTAGAGATTCTCGTTAATAATGGTAAGTTATCGGCTCGTGATATTCGGCTGTTAATTTATGACGAATTGATCTCTTTTGCGTCATCGACTCATATTTTTGATGATCTGACCATGATAGTTCTCAAGAAGATTTAGTATTTAATTATATTATATAAGAATTTTGGTTTTTGCGTCGATTGAATTAGTAATTGACATGTCGTCCTCTATCAGCTATTTTAAAGAAAATATCTTTTGTTACATTTGGAGGCAATATGAAAAGTTTATTCTTAATTTTCTGTATTATAATTGGCTGTTTAGTGGTCGGTTGTGGTAAAGATGATCCTCCCCCAACGGGCCCTATTGATGATGGAATAGTTATCTCGCGTTTGGTGGCCGATACTCTTGCGGCGGCACCATCAACAATCGACGCCAATGATGGAGTCTGGGCAACTCTCGATTCGACCATTGTGCAGATAGGTTTTTCCACAAAATATGGCCAGAACTCAAAGATGATAAAAGATACGGTATTGATGAAAGCGATTCTGAAATCTGATATGCTTTATATCTGGGCCCGGTGGAACGATCAAACTCCGGATATCTGGGGGAAATATAGTATAAAATTGACTGCACTTGGCTTATGGCAGCAAATTATACGTGCTGATTATAATGGCGGAGAGGATGCCTTTATGATTATTTTCGATGCCGGAGATAACGGGACCGAAGGTGCCGATTGTTCGGCAATGTGTCATGCTGTGGCAAATGGTATGGCAACAACCGGCGGCGGGCATGCTGATGCCTGGTGCTGGAAAGCTGCCAAATTGGCTCCGGCCTATCTGGCCGAAGATAATTGGTGGGACGACGGCGGGAATTTTCTTGATCCGAGCGTTCTTAATCCTCAACAACCCTACAGAGAAAATTGGTTTAACTTTGTATCAACTCCAATGTGGATGCACCCCGATGATACTGCTTTTCACGGACCGTATTTGTATTATAGCGATGTTGTAGAATTCGATCCAAGCCCATTTATTGGCTGGGATTCTGCGGCCGGATATAAAATGCCGGGATATGCTATTGATACAACAATTTATTCGAGCGCAACGCGTAATGATCGTTGGAATGTTTTGGCCGCTTCGGTTTATGATAGCGCAAGTTCGCCGCACACCTGGACGGTTGTTCTTTCCCGTACTCTTGCGCCAGCGACCAACAATGATGTTGACCTGACGACATTGGATTCGATTCAGGTTTCTGTGGCCGCATCTAATGAACATACTTATGGCG
>DAOUVS010000115.1 GCA_030667525.1 Candidatus Zixiibacteriota bacterium
AATAAGCCGCTTCCGGTTTATAAAAGGAATCTGAGCTGGAAATTCAGCAAACAGGTGAATCTGTTTGACAATGATGAATTGGAATTGATAATCAAACAGATCGCCGAAACTGATGTTGCCCTGCGAAGTAATCTCAAATCTGACCAGACTATAATAGAGAAGCTGATTTTTAATATTTGTCTGACAAAAAACAGGTTGTCCAGAACCTGATAAAACAGGCGAGTGGGATAAAATATTGGAAGAAAAGCGGCCATTGGCGGTAGATAATATGGAAGCGACAGACGGAGCCGATAAGGATCGGTTTCTGCTTGTCAAAGCCAAAGATGGTGACAAAAGCGCTTATGGCAAACTGGTGCTGATATATCAAAGGAGGCTGGTTAGACAGATATTTATGATGATGGGACGGATCGACACGGCTGAAGATATTGTTCAGGAAGCGTTTGTGAAAGGGTTTTTCGCTTTGGACAGTTTTGAGATCAACCGGCCATTTTATCCCTGGATCATAAAAATTGCGAGAAATCTGGCGCTCAATCTGATAAAAAAAGAGAACAAAATGTCGGTTTTCTCAGAGCTTGATGAGACCGAAATAGAAGTTGTCGATGTTTCTGATAATCCGCTTGAGACTCTGATTGACAAAGAAAATGACCGGCGACTGGCTTTGGCGGTCCTGGCGCTTCCGATTGCTTTTCGAACAGTATTTGTATTGCGAACGGTTGAAAAAATGAGTTATGAAGATATTGCCAAAAAGCTTAAAATATCTGTCGGAACGGTTAATTCGAGATTATCCCGAGCGAGGGAAAAACTGGTGGAGATGTTAAAGGATCTGTTGTGACGTTATGAACTGCGAAAATATAAAAGAAAAGCTATCGCTTTATATCGATAATCTGCTTGATCCTGATGAAAAAGAGAAAATCAGGGAGCATATCGAAAGCTGTGATAGCTGTCGTATTTATTATGACAAACTGCTCAAGCTTGATTTGATGGCAAACGGTTTTGTTACTACTGATAATGCAGAATATTGGGAATCGCAAAAAGATAAAGTTATGGAGCAGATCGGACAGGCCGAGTCGGAAAAGATCATCGACGTGCAACCTATCAGAAAACAGAATAGATTTTATAAATATCTCGCGGTGGCGGCATCGCTGGCATTGGTTGGAATTGTTTCGATCTATGAGTCGGAGGATTTTAATCAAGTCAAAGGTTTGTTTGATGATAGTGATGAAATAGCAACAGAGCAGTTGATGGATACTGATGATGCAGATGAATTAGAAGTCAAAGGCGGTCGCGCTGGGGAAACTTCGGTAATTTTTAATGCACCATCGCAGCCAGATAAAAAACCGGAAGAATTAAAGGAAGTTGAAAAAGAAAACATCATCGAGGTTAAGGCTCCGCAGATACCGGCTGAATCTGCTCCGACTGCATCAAAAAAGCGGACCGAAAAATCGCAGGCTACTTCGCCAAAAATTATAGAGACAGCTCCTCGATCGAATATTACGCTTGATGGAATTGAACCGGAGTCAATAACGCCCAAGCCCGTCTCATTAGAATCTTTTAAGGAACCTGTACTTGAGTTGGGAGAAGCAGGTGAGCATTCCAATAATGGTGAACTTCTGTCGGCTTATGAATCGATTGAACGAACTTCGCAAGATATCGAAGTCAAACCGTTATCAATAAATTTACCAGAGCCAGAAATTAATAAAGATAAGACTGAATTATCTTATGAAGAGATGCAAAAAAAGGGTGTTGGAAATCTAGGGAAGAGAAATTTGGTTGATGAAGAATCGGCAATGACATTTGAATCGGATGAGGGTAAAGACTATATGCCGGAGCCACCGATGGAACCAGCACCGGCAGAAGACACTTCTGACACCATTGATAATTTATATAGGGCCAAACTTGATTCGCTCGAAAAAAAGTATCGCGGAATCTATTCTCCGCACTATATGGAATCAACATCCAAAAGTCGAAAAGGAATTCATCCTGATTCTCTTGATACAGTTATACTGGAATTGGCCGAAGCCTGTTTTCAAGTTGGTATTTTATCGCTCGATGAAAAAGAACGAGAGGATATGATAGAGAAGCTTCGGCGGCTGTCGATTAAGGGCAGTCCTGAAACGATCGAGAAGATTCAGCGCTATATTGTTTTGCTCCTGGCTGCTGAGTAAGGCAGATTTCCAGAACTTTTTGTTCTAAAAAACGTAATTAAAACTTAGAAGAACATTAATTCCCTTTTGGGAGGTGAGTATGAGTAATAAAAAGCTTTATCGTTCACGGGTCGACTGTAAGATCGGCGGAGTCTGCGCTGGGTTGGCCGAGTATTTTAATATCGATGCCACAATTGTCAGGATTATTGCGATTTTGCTGATATTTGCCGATGGAGTTGGTTTTATCGGTTATTTAATCGCCTGGATAGTGGTGCCTCGTCGGCCGATGGATACGGCGATGGAGGTGACCCAGCCGGAAACTTTGCCTCAGGATAAAACCGGAGATAGCGGGGATGGCTTGAATATAATGATTCCGGGCGCCATTTTAATTGTTATCGGGATTATCTTTTTGGTCAAAAACAGTTGGTGGTGGTTTGATTTTGGTGATCTGTGGCCGATTCTTCTGATCGTTATCGGTGTTTTGATGCTGATCAAACATGGCAAAAAAGATGAAGCCGAAAATAAAAATGATGAAACAAAATCCCAGGGCGAGGGAGGCTCAGAATGACGCCGGCAAGGTTTCGTTGGGGTTTAATGTTTGTTGTGGTCGGTGTCGCGATTCTTTTGACCAATGCTGATGTTCTCGGTTATGATTACTGGATGGAACTGCTCTCTTTATGGCCAATGCTTCTGATTGCAATTGGTGTCGAGAAAATATTCCTGCGCAGTAAATTGAAATTGGTCTCATATCTGGCACCGCTGTTATTGGTCGGGACAATGGTGTATGTCGGATTTATAACCGACGGAGGTTCCTGCGATGATGAATCTTATTCCTCGAATCGTTGGAGTGAGACGATTGATTCTTCGGTGAATAGCATCGATGCAAAAATTGATCATTACAAATCGGATATTCGAATCGGGCAGAGTAATTCAAATGTGGTGAAGGGCCGTTTTGATCGTTTTTCCCGCAGACCGAAAATACAGTTTTCGCAAACAGATAGTGTCGCCAATCTTGATATTAAATATCGCCGCGGTGGACCGGGCCGGATAATTTCAATAAACGGAGGACGCTTTGATAATGATTGGACAGTTTCATTTAATGATAAAGATACGCTTTCGTTAACTTGTCTTGGTGATGATTCCGATGTTGATTTGAATCTGCGATCGGTTCCACTCAAAGAGCTGACGGTTGAAAACGATGATGGTGATATAACTCTGGAAATAGGAACGCTGGTTCCTGATGTTTTTGCTGATATTATTGGTAATGATGCATCATTGCGTGTTCGGTTGGCGGAAGGGTGCGGTCTGAAAGTGGATGTATCAGAAGCAAATTATGTCGATTATCTTGAATCTTTAAATCTTGTTAAAATCGAAGATTATTATATATCTGAAAATTATGATAGTTCAGCGGTGAAGCTGAATTTAAAACTGGATGATAAACTTCGTAAAATTTCGATTAATTTTTATTAATCGATTATGTCTAAGGTTAGTTGTTTAGGGTCAAAGGCCGCCAAGAGGCGGCCTTTTATTATTATATGTAATATCAGAGCGTTACAATTTGCTATTATGCTTGGTTTTATTATTCTGATGGCCAGAATTCTTCAATTGTTTTATGCAGCAAGTTGTTAAATTCTTCCGGCTTTTCCATATGCAAAAAATGCCCAACTCCCGACATGATCTCGACCGCAAATGATTCAGCAATTTCATTGTTGCCTTCAACATCGGTTGGATATTGGTCAGAACTGATCGCCCGGATCGGCAGCCGCATATCTTTTAGAGCGGTGACGTCATCGTAAAGAACATTGTTTTTGATAGCGCTGATCGCCATTTCCGGAGGCGATAAGGCCATATCAGTTGCTATTTTCTCCACCAGGGCAGAGTCGGCCGTTTCAAGAAACATACTTTTTACAAAATGTCTGGTTGAGGAAACAAATTCTTTTTCAAAGGGCGTTATAAAGCCGGGCAATTGTTCAGGATCCATTGTCCATTCAAAGTTCTGATAATCGTCAACTCCGATCAGTGCCACAACCTTGTCTCCAAGTAGCAGAGCCGCCTCAATATTGACCGGTCCGCCCATTGAGTGTCCGACCAAAATGACATTTGCCAGCTTTAATTTATTGACAACCGCGGCCACATCGGCTCCAAACGCCGGTATGGTCCAATCGTCACGTCCCGACCCGGATTCACCATGCCCGGCCAGATCAATATTAACGACCCGATACTTTTTGGCAAACTCTTCCACCTGGTTGTTCCAGTAGCTTCGGTCGCAACTCCAGCCGTGCACAAAAACAAGCGTTTTTTCATGATCACCATAGACATCATAATAGATTTGAATATTGTCAGCCGAGATAACACTATCTGTTTTCGCCTCGATTTTCACCACTGTTTTGTCACCGGTTTCTGATTGGCATGAGATGAGTAATATAGATATTACAAATGTCACCAATAGAAATGATATGCGGTTACCGGTAATAAATAGATTTTTCAAAAAAATACCTCCATTTGATAAAATAAGAGCTGTATGATTCTTTTCTGTTTATTATATATATTAGTTTTTGTATCTTCATCAAGATATAGATGAGGGAAAGATGAAAAAAGCAATATTTTTTATACTATTGACACCAATGATATTTTTGGTGTTCGCCTGCAATGGAAACCAGCAGCCGGGGTGGAAAACCGACGCAATACTCAAAGTCGGAACCGATGCCACTTACCCTCCTTTTGAGATGGTTGACACCAAGACAGGTCAGCCGGATGGGTTTGATATTGATATCATGAAAGCGATTTGCCGGATTAACGGCTGGAGACCGGAATTTATTGTGACACCTTTTGACGGGATTATCTCAGGGCTGAAGGGCAATAAATATGACTGTATTATTTCGGCGATGACAATAACCGAACAGAGGCAGGCGATCGTTGATTTTTCAGAGAGTTATTATCTGGCCGGGCAGGTTATTGCCGTTCCCCCGGACGATACGATTATCAATTCGGCCAATGATCTTCGCGGGAAAAAAGTCGGAGTTCAGCTTGGCACAACCGGTGAAAAAATGGCCAAATCGCTTTCAGGTTTGCTGGTTTTTTCATTTGATAATATTGGCGCCGCTTTTATTGATATGGAAAACGGACAGATCGACGCTATCTTAAACGATTGGCCGACAACCAATGAGTATATAAGACTTAAAGGAACGGCTAAGACAGTCGGGGAAATTCTCTCTAAAGAGTATTACGGGATAGCGTTGAAAAAAGGAGATCGCGAGCTTATTACAAAAATCGATTCGGCCATAACAATAATAAAAGGGAATGGAGAATACGACAATATTTACGAAAAATGGTTTAATCCGGTTCCATAATTTGCCTATTTTCATCATATCTGCTAAAATTCCGGTCAAAAAATTATTGTATTAATCTGTTTTAGGGCATAGAAATATGTTGATTTTTCCTGAGATATGGTTATCATACTTTGCTTATGTCGATGAATTACAAATTATCAGCATTGGCCGGGAAAATTATTGCCATTGATGGTCCGGCTGGCTCAGGGAAATCGACCACAGCCAGATTATTGGCTTCGAAGATTGGTTATACCTTTCTTGACACCGGAGCGATGTATCGGGTGGTTGCCTGGGTGGCGTTAAAAAAGGGATTATCGGTTGATGATGGCGAGTCACTGGAGATGATTTCCCGCCAGGTGGAAATTAGTTTTGAAATGGATGGTGATATCAATCGCGTGTTTTTGTTTGGCAAAGAGATGACCGATGAAATCCGGACGCCGGAAGTAACCAAGGCGGTTTCGCCGGTATCGGTTCATGCCGGAGTCAGAACGGCTTTGGTAAAACGGCAAAGAGAAATGGCCAAAAATGGATCTGTTGTGGCTGAGGGCCGTGATACCACTTCAGTTGTTTTTCCCGACGCCGATTTGAAAATTTACCTCGACGCCTCAATTGAAGAGCGGGCGCGGAGGCGATTATTGGAATTGGCTCGTAAGGGAATAAGCACTACCTTTGAGGAACTAAAGAGAGAGATATATGATCGGGATAAAAGAGATAGTAAACGGGAAAATTCTCCGCTGACGAAAACGGCTGACGCAGTTGTTATAGATACGACATCTCTGACTATTGAAGCGCAGGTGGAAAGGATTATCAGGCTGATTAAGGCTCGAATACTGAATGCATGAAGCCCCTCTATTTAATTGGATGGATAATAAGTTGGATTACGGCCAGATTGATTTTTAGGATGAAAGTGCACCATAAAGAAAATATTCCCAACAAAGGCGCATTTATACTGGCCAGTAATCATATTTCTTTGGCTGATCCCCAGTTTGTTGGATCTGCCGTCAAAAGAGAGATTCATTTTCTTGCCAAAAAAGAATTGTTCAATAATAAATTGTTTGCAAATATTCTCAAACGGGTTAACACTCATCCGGTCAATCGAACCGGGTTTGATAAAAAGGTAATAGAAACAGCAGTTGAAATTTTGCAATCAGGCGAGCCGATTATAATGTTTCCTGAGGGAACCAGAGGAAGAGAAGGGAAGTTTCTTCCGGCGCGTCCCGGAATCGGTATTATTGCGCAAACAGCAAAAGCCCCGGTGGTCCCGGTGTATGTAAGCGGAACCGATAAATTATCGGCATGTTTTTTTGGAAAAGAGAAACTTAATCTGTTTATCGGTTCACCTGTTACTGTTGAAAAAATCAAAAATTATACTGATGATAAAAATGGCTATCGCGAATTAGCCGATGAGATAATGAATCGAATTAAAGATTTAAAAGCAGAATTTGATGGGAGGGTTAATTAATAGCATCCGGAATTTCGTTTAAGTATTTCAATTCGGGTCGATATTAAAATAACCGATTTTATTTTGAATGTCCCACTGAAACGGTTTTCCGTTTCGGGATAAATATACGTTTTAGGAGGAAATGATTAAAATGGCTGAAGCCAAACAAAACACTGCGAAAAAAACTGAAATGACGGGAGGTGTTAAACAAGCCGCTGCCGCGACCAAGAGAAAAGCTTTTCAGGGCAAAAAAACCAAGACCAAAAAGGTGAAACTGGTTAAAGTTGATGAGAAAGTCCAGGCCGTTGAAACAACCAAAGTTGTTAAGAAGCAGGAACTGGTTGTCACGGAACGAATGAAGCGTCTCTCGGAGAAGGCGGCTGATCGAGCCGTTCGAACAGATGAGAAAAAAGCTGAGCCGGAATTTGTAGCTTCGATGAAGCTGACCGATATCGATAGTATGATATATACTCAGGAAGAATATGAAGGTCTTCTGGAGATGTATGACAGTACTATCAAAGATATTAAAGAAGGTCAGATCGTAGCAGGTAAGGTTCTGGGAGTTAGCAGAGATGATGTTATTGTCGATGTTGGATTCAAATCCGAAGGGTTGATTGCAATCAATGAATTTCCGGAACCGATCAATATTGCTGTTGGCGATGAGATCGAAGTTTATCTGGAGCAGATCGAGGACCAGAATGGTCAGCTGATTCTTTCCAAGAGTAAAGCTGATTTCATGAAGGTTTGGGATAATATCAAAGATGTCCATGATTCCGGCGAGTTGATCGAAGGAAAACTGGCGCGTCGTATTAAGGGTGGTATGATCGTCGATATCAATGGTGTCGATGCTTTCCTCCCTGGATCACAGATATCGCTCCGACAGGTTCCTGATTTTGATGCCTTAATCAGCACGACAATGCAATTCAAGATTATCAAACTGAACAGAAACCGGAGAAATATTGTTGTTTCCCGTCGTGTTGTCTTGGAAGATGAACGCGAAGAGAAACGTTCGCATCTTCTCAAGGAGATTGCCGTTGGGCAGGTCCGGGAAGGTATTGTCAAAAATATTACCGATTTTGGTGTCTTTATTGATTTGGCCGGAGTGGATGGACTTCTCCATATCACTGATATTTCATGGGGAAGGATCAAACATCCCAGCGAAGTCGTATCTCTTGGCCAATCTATAAAGATCAAGATCCTGGATTTTGATGAGAAAACGTCACGAATCTCTCTTGGTTTAAAACAACTGACTCCATATCCCTGGGAAAGTATTGAAGAGAAATATCCCATTGGTAAGAAAGTGCCCGGAAAGGTTGTTTCGATAACCGATTACGGTGCTTTCATTGAGTTGGAAAAAGGTGTTGAAGGATTGATTCATATCTCTGAAATGTCCTGGACTCAACATATCAAGCATCCATCGAAGATCATGAATGTCAACGATACGATTGATGCGGTTGTGCTCTCGGTAGATAGAGAAAATGAAAAAATCTCTCTCGGCATCAAACAGATGGAACCGGATCCCTGGGAAATTATTGAGGATAAATATCCGCTCAATAAGGTTGTTATTGGGAAGGTTCGTAATCTGACTGCTTTTGGTTCATTTGTTGAGCTTGAAGAGGGTATTGATGGTCTCGTTCATATTTCTGATATGTCATGGACAAAGAGGGTTCAGCATCCGTCAGAATTAATGAAAAAAGGCGACAATATCGAAGTCAAAATCCTCCGAATTGATCATGAAAACCGTCGTATTTCACTTGGTCTAAAACAGCTTCAGGATGATCCTTGGCCGAATATAGCCAAGAAATACTCACCCGGCTCAGAATGTTTGGGAACGATTTCCCGAGTTCTGGATCGTGGTGTTATGGTTGAGCTTGATAACGAAGTGGAAGGTTTTGTACCAACTACCCAAATGGGAAAACCTGATCTGGACAGTCCCGGCCA
>DAOUVS010000308.1 GCA_030667525.1 Candidatus Zixiibacteriota bacterium
AATGCGATCTATAAATTCAGTGAGCCTATCTGTTTTACCTTCGACTTCAATCTGCACTCCCTCGGTGGAATTAATTATCCACCCGGCAAGTTTAAGCTCTGTTGCCAGCCGATAAATAAATGGGCGAAATCCAACCCCTTGTACTGCACCATGAATATTTATATTAGTCCGACTCAAAGAAATATCTTTGTTCGAATGCCCAAAATCCTGGATATATGAGTTTTTCATATTATCGCCATATTAGTTTTATTTTGCCCTCAATCCGGCAATTTTAACTGCGCCCCGATGATACCCATTAGGAAAAAGTTTTTCCAGATCTTCAATTTCTAAATTGTTTACTTCGCAGGTTTCATAAACGGTCGGAACGACGCCCTTTTGCTTGTAACTCTCTCTAAGGAAACTTATAACTCGCCAGTGATCTTCGGTTAATTCACCTATTTTCATTTCGTTGGCCTTATTTATAGAAAACTGTTTATCCCATTTGGACGGATCAAGCAAAAAGCCATAGGCATCTTCTTGATAGAAAAGGGATAGCGGATTTTTGTCGGGCGTCAGCGACAAAGAATACGGACAAAAACTCTGCGAATAAGATAGACCGGCAAGTTTACATGCTCCCCGAAGATAACCGGTTGGAAAAAGATCCTTAAGTTCATACAAGAGAATTATATTTGCCTGGCAGGTTTCGTAAACCAAAGGACAAATCCCTATCTCCAAAAAAGTGTCACGGATATAATTAATAATCCGCCAATGGTCATAGGTCAAACCATTATGAATTTTAACATAAGGGGCCATTCCTTCCGCGAAATTTTTGTCCCAATGGTCAGACTCTAACAGGTAACCTTTTGAATCCACGGTATAGGTTTTACCCCGATGTTCAAAAGTAATCATATTAACAACCTCTTTGAAATAATTCAGTTCGCCTCATCAATTCCAACAGTCTGGTTTCCGCCAAAATATTTATAAAAATGATTTCATTTCCATTGCTCATTCAGCGACTTCTACACTATCAAGTATTATTTCCTGAGCGTGAGGATCGGACATATCAGTCAAAGCTTCAACTTCAAGTTTTGCGCCCTCGGCAATCGTTCCTTTGACAGCCTGGTCAAAATGTCCGCGAAAATGGTCGGGCGAAATATGTGCCAGAGCCCCTAATTTTACTTTGACGCCGATTACTTTGTTAGAATTATTCTCTTCGGCTATTGTTCTTATTTTATGCAAAAGATTTTTTAAAAGTGAGAGCTCATGCATTTTTTACCTCTCTTTATTTTGGTCAGTTTTTGACTTAATTTCATCAATGATTTGATCTACCAATTGATCCGCCGCCATCTTAACTTCCGGGGACAATTCTGTTCCGGGGGAATAATCTTTTCCCTCGATACCAAAAACAATCAAGCTTTTCGGTAGTCGTCCCAGAGTTCGGGCCAATTCGATAGCGTCAACAACGCTGATAGAATGAGTGGAAAAACCGTCAAATAAATTACTCGGTATTTTTTCTATAAGGGCATCAAAGCGGAATACGGTCCCTGAATTATTTTCCGAGGCCACGCAATCGATAACAAATACAAAACTGGAATCATCCCAGGTTTCTATCAGGGCATATCCATCCGGCACTCCATCAACAACCTCAATCTCTCGGTCAGTCCTTTCCTGAATCAAACGGGAGACATACAAACCAACTCCGTCATCTTTACGGAATTCATTACCTATCCCCACCACTACTGCCTTGGAAATATTATTCATCACGCACCTGCCTATTCCCGCTCTATATTGAGTTTCAGAAAATGACAGGAACAGGAGATACAGGGGTCATAGTTACGGACAACCTGTTCGCATTTCCAGGTAAGTTCCTCATCAGACAGGTTCAGATTCTTACCGACAAAATGAAATAGATCATCTTCAATCACTTTTTGATTCTGGGATGTCGGCGGAATAATTCTGGCATCTGTAATAATGCCATTGTCATCAATAGAATAATGATGATACAATAATCCCCGTGGCGCTTCAGTACACCAGTGACCGGTTGACTGATGCGGTTTGACATCGATAGAAGGTTTATCAGGCATCTCGTAATTTTCAATAATCTGAAGCGCTTCGTGACAGGCAAAAAGTGTTTCCACAGCTCGAACAATTATACTCTTAAACGGATTATGGCATTTTTCACCGATGCCGGCTTTTATCGCCGCCTCCTGTGCAATCTTTGGCAGTTTAGCAAAATTAAGATTATAGCGAGCCATTGGGCCGACATGATAAAGACCACGTTCTTTTACTTTGGCATGAAGCGATGTCGAATGTTTGACATGTTCTTCTTCAAAGTAATTAAGAAACTCTGCCGCACTAATATCAATTCCTTTATTCGATATAATTCTTCCCCGGTTTAAAGGGTACTCATCAGGATGACTTAAGGATACATATTCATAATCCTGCTCAAAATCGGGAAAAGGAAAGGTCGTCACCAGTTGAATTGTTTCCAGTGAGGCATCAATTCCCCATTTAAGACGTTCTCCCAAAGCGTTCATTTCTTCTTTTTCAGGAACTTTATAGAAACCGCCCACTCGCGGATTGATAGGATGAATTTCTCTTCAGCCCACCAGAGCGACAATATCATTGCCGAGTTTTTTGAGTTTCAAAGCACGGTTGACTACGTCTGGA
>DAOUVS010000019.1 GCA_030667525.1 Candidatus Zixiibacteriota bacterium
ATTCACCTGATACCTCTACTACTGTAATACAATTTCACCACCAAATCAATGTTGATTCTATCTTTATCCTTTTTGTATATGAAAAATTATACAGAACTAAATAATTACAGCTTTATTGTAAAAAACATAAAATCGGAAAAGCGCCTGTCCTTCGAAGGAGGGAACCCATTTTGCTGTATCCAAAGGTGGTGAAACCGCTTATAGAGAATTTTCAAGGCCAAAAAAAAGACTCGGTACAAAATTTTGTAGTAAAATTGTCGAAACCGCAGAGGATTTTGACCTATGAGTTTAGCTATATATCCTCTACCTGCCGGTTTAACTACCAATTGGTCTATTGGTCTATTGACAAAACGGTTAAACTTTGTATCTTTTAGAATACATAAATCCGGAGGCCTCTATTGTTAAACCAGCCAAAATTATCCTCTAAATTCATTTTGGGAATATTTGTTAAAATATTTTCGATATTATCAACAATTTTGATTTTATCATCTGGTTCGCTGTATGGATCAGAAAAAACGATAATTGTTGAATATGAATTTGAGAGTCCGATCATCAAATCGGTTCAAATCGATGACCAGACATATGACCGTATTGTTATGGCTAAGACTCCGAACAGCGGAGATATCGGACATCCAGCACTGCCTGCAAAGGGCGCCCGTATCTTGTTGCCTTATGGAACCGATATAGAAAACATTGAAATAATCGCCGGAGAAAAGATTGCAATTGGAGAAAATTATATAATTGAGCCGGTTGGGACGCCGATACCATTATCGGCAAAGCCAGATGAAATCCCGGCATTATTTAAGGATAATACTATTTACTGCTTAAACTATCCGATTCCGGAAAACCGATTCGTTAAAATTGCATCGCAGATCTTTCGGGGATACCAGATTTTGGTGCTAAAACTGAATCCGACAGAATATGTACCAGCAACAGGCGAACTATTTTATTATGATAAACTGCGGGTAATAGTAACAACTACGGAGTCTGACAGACCTGCTGCAAACCTGCGTTCTATCCCAGCTGATCTTAAAGAAATCTCAACCTGGATTGATAACCAATCAGAGTTGAAGACGTATGATGTCGCGAGCAATGGTGGCAGAGCCGCTTATGATATGCTGATTATCACTACATCAGAATTTGTGAGTGCTTTTCAGCCATTAAAAGGTTATCACGATGCAAATGGTGTGCTCACCGAAATCCATACGCTTGATATGATAGGTAGTAACGATCCGCATGACATCCGCGATTATATCAGGAATGAATTTATGACCAACGGTATCCAATATGTACTTATTGGCGCCGATGATGAGTTTATTCCAGCGTTGGATATGTATGTCGTTTCGTTTGATCGGCCCGATGCGCCTATTGAATATCAACTGCCGGGTGATTTTTATTTTTCATGTCTGGATGGGACATTCGACTTTGACGGCGATGGGTTATACGCCGAACCGGGTGATGGAGAAGGCGGTGGAGAAATCGATATGTTCCCCGAGGTTCATATCGGCCGTGTTTCTGCCGAAACTGCCCAGGAAGTTACCAATCTTGTTAACAAAACAATCTCCTATCTTAATAGCGAGGCGCCGTATTTGCAGAAAGTTCTTTTAGCTGGCGAACAACTTGGTTTTGGAGGATTGGGCGAATATGGCGGTTATGCGATGGATGAGATGGTAGATGGTACAGATGCTCATGGATTTACAACTTATGGTTTTCCATCGGCGGTTTACGAATTCGATAAACTTTATGATTTGACCATACAACCAAATAATTATTGGGCGCCATCGGAAATCATCGCTCGAATTAACGCCGGGGTGCATATTGTGGATCACCTTGGACACAGCGGTCCCGAGTATGCGATGAGGACTGATGTATCTATGATTGCATCGCAACTGAACAACACAGAATACGGCTTCATTTATGCCGAAGGTTGCAGCGCGGGACAATTTGACACTCATGATTGCTGGGCCGAGTATGTGACGGTGAAGCTGAGTGCTGGAGGATTTGCCTGTGTTGCCAATGCACGGCTTGGATTGGGCGCACGCACGACGGCTCATCCGGTGCATATAATAAACCGCGAGTTTTGGGATGCCATCTATGATGCCAATGAATCTAAACCGCAGATTGGCAAAGCGATGACTGATGCGCGGGCTGATCTGGTTTATCTGATCAATAGCCCCGGCATCCGATGGACCCTTTACGAGACGACGCTATTTGGCGATCCGGCCGTAGCGATTAAATCTGTAAGAAGTGTGGCGATAAGTTTCCCCAATGGTGTACCTGACGCGGTGTCTCCAGTTTCAGAAACAACCTTTGATCTGATTGCCAATGGAATAGGTGAAGGTATCCCGGTGGCAGGGAACGGCCAGTTGCATTATTCGATAGATGGCGAGGAGCTTATTACAACCGCTATGACTGAAATCTCGACAAACCGGTATGAGGCAGTATTGCCATCAGTTCTGTGTGGAAGTACAATTGAATATTATGTAAGTGTTGAAGAAAGTGTAAATGGCATATTTTATAAGCCTGAGCCGACTGAAGCATTTTCGGCGATATCTGTTTCTGAAGAGATAGTTGTTTTTGAAGATGATTTTGAGTCTGACAAAGGCTGGGTAATATCCGGTGGCTTGTGGGAACGCGGAATTCCGCTCGGTTTGGGAGGCGAGGAATTACAGTATCCGGTGCCTGATCCAACGGAAGGATGTAACGGACCAAATGTTCTTGGATACAACCTTGCCGGAGATTATGAAAATAATCTTCCTGAAACTCCAGTGACCAGTCCCGCGATTAATTGTTCAGGCTTGGAAAATATTCACCTGCAGTTTTGCCGCTGGCTGGGGATAGAGAAACCGACCTATGATGATGCACGAGTGATGATCAGCAACAATGGAACTGATTGGGAAGTCATCTGGGAAAACTATGCGACAATCAGCGATTTGGAATGGATAAATATTGATTATGATATTTCCTCTATGGCGGACAATCAATCTACAGTTTATCTGCGCTGGACTATGGGACCAACCGACGGTGGTCTTAGATTTAACGGATGGAACATAGATGATGTTCGCATCATTTCAATGAGTTGTCAATATGACTCCTGCCAATTCGATTCTGATAATGATGAATTCGGTGATCAGGGACACCCTGAAAATGAATGCACCGTTGATAACTGCCCCGATACCTACAACCCTAATCAGGTTGATGCCGATGAAGATGGTATCGGCGATGTTTGCGATAACTGCCTTACTCTGGCCAATTCTGACCAGGCCGATACCGATGGTGATGGGATCGGCGATGCCTGCGATTGGATATGCGGTGATGTTGATGGTGACGAGCTGGTTAATATTTTAGATATTGTTTACTTAATAAATTACAAATATAAAGGCGGCCCTGCTCCAGACCCAGAAGAATCTGGCGATGTGGATGGCACCCCGCCGGTTAATATTCTTGATGTTGTTTATTTGATAAATTACAAGTACAAGCAGGGACCTGACCCGGTGTGTCCGGGATAGTACTGGATTCCCGCCTGCGCGGGAATGACGTTGTTGGGTGCGGGAATGACATTTACACGGCAGACGAGGACGTCTGCCGCGCACAAATAATAAATCGTCAGGAGCGCAGGGCTCCATGACCTACAAAATTGAGGATTTGCCTGGTACAGAAATAAGCATGGATTCCCGCTTTCGCGGGAATGACGTTATAAGGTGCGGGAATGACGTTTATATAAAATCTATATTATCAACTTGCGCCGTGGCATTTTTTGTACTTCTTACCGGAGCCGCAGGGGCAAGGATCATTGCGGCCGACTTTGGGGCCCTCACGCTGAATCGGTTTCGCCTTACCGCGTTTGGAAGCCTCAGCCATCGGACTGCCTTCTTCCGATTGTGTCGCCGAGCCGAATCCCATCCCGACTGCATCCTGATGCGATGCGACCAGATCCTGACTTTTCATCTCTTTCTGCCGCCGCTCACGATCCGCCTCAGGGATATTGACCTGCAGTTTGAAAACCATCCCGACGATCTCTTTATCAATAGTACCGATCAGATCGGCAAATAATTCAAACGATTCCTTTTTATACTCGATCAACGGGTTGCGCTGACCGTACGACCGCAGACCGATACCGGTTTTGAGCTGATCCATCTCATACATATGATCGCGCCAGTGCCGGTCAATAGTTACCAGAACGGCATACTTTTCGAGTTTACGCATGATCTCCTCACCATACAGCCGTTCTTTCTGCGTATAAAACTTCATGATGACGCCAAGCAGATTCTTATATAATGTCTCACGGGTGAGAGCAGGGATATCTTCTTCCTTGAATTTCAGATCGACCAGATAGGTAAAACGCACCTCGGCTTGAAGTGACGAAAATTCCCAGTTTTCCGGATACTCTTTTTCGGGGCAATACTTTTCGATGATCGATTCCAGCACCTCCTCGATAAGCTCGGTCACCTCATCTTTGATAGACTTTCTTTCCAAAGCAGCGAGACGACGGTCATAGATAACCTTACGCTGCGCGTTCATAACATCGTCATACTCCAAAGTATGTTTACGAATCGAGAAGTTCTGGGTCTCAACCCGCTTCTGCGCCCTCTCAATAGCTTTGGTGACCATCCCGGCGGTGATGACCTCACCATCCTCAACCCCGAGCCGATCCATAATTTTCGCCAATCGGTCGGAGCCGAACATCCGCATCAGGTTGTCGTCAAGCGACATATAAAACAGGCTGGAACCGGGATCACCCTGACGGCCGGAACGACCGCGCAACTGACGGTCAATACGGCGGGCATCGTGCCGTTCGGTCCCGATAATATGCAATCCGCAGGGGACACTTTCTTTACATTTTAGTTCTTCATAATGCGGGCAAATCTCTTCGTCCTGCCGGGGATCTTTCAGGGCGCAGTTTTGATGTTTGACAACTCCTTTGCCGAGTTTGATATCGGTTCCGCGACCGGCCATGTTGGTCGCGATAGTCACCGCTCCCGGTTGTCCCGCTTTGGCGACAATTTCAGCTTCCTGCTGGTGATGTTTGGCATTGAGAACCGAGTGCGGAACATTGACCCGTTTCAACATCCTCGACAAAGTTTCCGAGACTTCGACCGAAACGGTACCAACCAGTACCGGTTGTTTTTGATTATGGCAATGGGTGATCTCTTCAATGATAGCATTATATTTTTCACGACGGGTCTTATAGATGACATCTTCGCCGTCGATTCTTCGGACCGCCTCATTGGTCGGGATGCAGGTAACATCAAGTTTGTAGATATCAAACAGTTCCTGCTCCTCGGTTTCGGCAGTACCGGTCATCCCAGCCAGTTTGTCATACATACGAAAATAATTCTGGAGAGTAATCGTGGCCAATGTTTGGGATTCACCCTCGATCTTGACCTGTTCCTTCGCCTCAATCGCCTGGTGCAGACCATCCGAATAGCGCCGACCCGGCATCAATCGTCCGGTGAACTCATCGACGATCATAATTTTGCCATCCTGCACCACATACTCGTTATCTTTTTCAAAAAGTGTATATGCTTTCAGAAGCTGACTGATTGAATGCACTTTTTCCGAGCGATCACCATGCAGGCGATACAGCTCATCGGTTTTTTTTGTTTTTACTTCGGGCGATAAGGTCTCGTCGCCTTCAATTTCAGAGAGGCCGACATTCAGATCGGGAATAGTAAACAGCTCCTGCATATCCTGTGGAAACTGGGTCCGTCCAAAATCGGTTAGATCAATGGTATTTTCGCGCTCAATGATGACATAGTTGAGCGTCTCATCAATTTCGTACAATTTTTTGTCGCGGAGATAATCAGATTCGACCGAGTCAATCAGAGATTTGATCCCCGGTTCCTTGGTCAGTTTCAAAAACTTTTTATTTTTGGGAGCACCACGACTGACCGCGAGAAGATGTTTTCCAGCTTCGTAGGTGTCTTCATCTTTGCCAGTTTGGAGCAGTTTTTCGGCTTTGGTAATTCTTTCATTGATCAGATTGGTCTGTTTGCGAACCAGCGTATTAACCGTCGGCCGCATCTCGCTATACCGTTTATTGATGGTGCTTTTAACCGGGCCGGAAATAATCAGCGGGGTTCTCGCTTCGTCGATAAGAACCGAATCGACCTCATCAACGATGGCATAATTATATCCGCGATGCACCCGATCTTCTTTTGACTGGGCCATATTGTCGCGAAGATAGTCAAATCCGAATTCATTGTTGGTGCCATAGGTGATATCTTTGTTATACTCGACAACGCGATCGGCAGAGGTCATCTCATTTTGGATACATCCGACGGTCAGGCCGAGGAACTTAAATATTTCACCCATCCACTCACTGTCGCGAAGAGCGAGATAGTCGTTGACCGTGACCAAATGGACACCTTTGCCGGTTAAGGCGTTAAGATAAGACGGCAAAGTAGCGACAAGGGTTTTACCCTCACCGGTTGCCATCTCGGCGATTTTCCCCTGATGCAAAACAATTCCGCCGATAAGCTGAACATCGTAGGGAACCATGTTCCACTCGGTTTCAATTCCGGCGACATCCCATGAGGTTCCGGTCAACCGCTTGCAGGTTTCTTTAACAACGGCATACGCTTCGGGAAGAATCTCGTCAAGGGTCTCTTCATCAGCGAGCCGTTTTTTGAATTCATCGGTTTTGGCTCTAAGCTCTTCATCGGATAAACTGCCCAGCTTTTCAAAAGCTTCATTTATTTCATCTACAAGTGGTGCGATTTTTTTGACATCCCGGTCATGTTTGGTGCCGAAAAGTTTGGTAATTATATTCATTATTTATTTCACCTTTAGTTTTTCTATTCTATCTAGTAAACCAATATAAAGTTTCAATAAGTCAGGTTATACCATACCAATGGTTATATGTATTTTTTTCATAATCTACCTTATTATAATAATATATTATCAGATAATCTGCAACTATAGCTGATTTTAAAGTTCTCGGGATCACAGAAGTTGCACAATTGATTGAGAATGATGCGGGCGAACTATTCCAGCGTTTGCAACAACTTAAGGGACAGAGAGTTGATCCTTGTTGCGAGGATGTCTTTAGGACGGCAATTGAACAGGCACGTAACCCCAAGTTGTCCAGGCAGAAGAAACAATGGCATTACCGGTCCAAAGAGCGAAAACAGCAGACAGGCAAATAGACTAAAGGTATCTATTTGATAATTTGGGTAGTATTTACTCAAAAGTTTCGATTATTTACGGTTAAGCCAAAATAGTATAGAATTGACATAATTGTCAGACCCAAAAATATACATTGACAAAATAAGATGAAACATTATACTTCCCTCGTTGTTGTTAATATCCGAACAGCTAAAGTGGTTGTTCGGGTTTTTTCTGCGTGATTATTCCTTTAAAAGATTAATCTGTAGATATGCTAAAATATTACTTTGCGGCTGGCGTCGTATAAAGAAGGTGTATTGATAAATGTTTGATATTGCACGCATTCGAAATCTTGCGATTGTTGCTCATGTTGATCACGGTAAAACAACACTCATAGATTCTGTCTTTAAAGCGACCCGGACATTCCGTGACAATCAGGAAGTTGCCGAACGGCTGATGGACAACAATGTCATCGAACGCGAACGCGGCATTACCATTCGGTCAAAACATTGTACTGTCTCATGGAACGATTACCTGATAAATATTATCGACACCCCCGGCCATGCCGATTTCTCTGGCGAGGTCGAACGGGTTCTCTCGATGGTTGATTCGGTTCTGCTGTTGGTTGATGCCGCTGAAGGACCGATGCCTCAGACTCGTTATGTCCTGATGCGCGCATTAAAACTTGGTATTCGCCCGATAGTTATTATCAATAAAGTTGATCGCCCGAATGCCCGCGTAGATTATACCCTGAATAAGACATTTGATCTTTTTATAGAATTAGGCGCCACCGATGAACAGGCGCAATTTCCGGTCCTTTATGGCACCGGTCTTGACGGATGGTTCGTTAACGATTTAGACAAAGATGAGCATCAAGGAATGGAAGCGCTCTTTCAGATGATCGTCGATGAGGTCCCTCCCCCGGAGGTCGATCAGGACGGCGAATTCCTGATGCAGGTCAGCTCGCTTGACTGGAGCGATTATATCGGTCAGATCGGTTGTGGACGAGTTCTTCGCGGCAGCCTGAAAAAAGGCGAGGATTTCACCAGGATGGTGACTAAGCTGAAAGACGCTTCGTCGCTGGATAAAGATTGGGAGTTTGTTTCTTCATCAAAAGCAAAAGGTCTCCATATGTGGATCACCCGTGGACTTACCCGGGTTGAGACCGATGAAATCACTGCCGGCGATATTGTCTGGTTAGCAGGACCAACTGAAATTGGTATCGGAGATACTTTTTCCAAAAATGAAGATATAAAAGAAGCCTTAAAACCGCTTGAGATCGAGGAACCTACTCTTTCGATGTTTTTCCTGGTTAACACCGGACCGTTCTCGGGACAGGAAGGGACCGCGATTATGCTCCGGCAGTTGAAAGAACGACTGATCAGAGAACTGCGCGTCAATGTTGCGCTGCGGATGGAAGACCTTGGTCGTGCTGATGGTGTTAAAGTTTCCGGACGCGGCGAACTTCATCTCGCTATTTTGATTGAGGAGATGCGTCGCGAGGGGCTTGAGTTCTGCGTTTCCCGCCCGGAAGTTATCACCCGTCTTGATGAAAACGATAATGTTCTCGAACCGATGGAACAGCTTATTATCGATGTTCCAGAGGAACATCAAGGAATTATTATAGAAAAACTTGCCAAACGTAAAGGCATGTTAAACACTGTCGAAAATTCCGGGACAAATACGATTCGCCTCGAATTTGAAATCCCTACTCGCGGTTTGATCGGTTACCGCTCAGAGTTTTTGACCGATACCCGTGGTCTTGGAATTATGTCTTCCCGTTTTGTCTGTTACCGGCCATGGTTTGGTGATATTATCTCATGGTCAAGAGGTTCTATCGTTAGTATCGAAACCGGGACTGCGACAGCTTATGCCATCGAGGGACTTCAGGAGCGGTCGGTTATCTTTATTGAACCGATGGAAAAAGTTTATACCGGTCAGATTGTTGGCGAAAATTCTCGCAAAATGGATATGACCTGCAACCCGACCAAAAAGAAACATCTGACTAATCATCGTGCCTCTACCAAAGATATCGGGGTCAAACTTGATGTTCCCCGTAAGATGACTTTGGAGCAGGCGATGGAGTGGATCAGAGATGATGAACTGGTCGAGATAACTCCTAAATCTATTCGGGTCAGAAAAGCAATTTTGGATCACGAAGATCGCCGTAAAGCGGAGAAGAGACTGTTTTTGATGGATGAAACCGCCAACAGCTTCCAATCCCGCCCTTCAGTTTAATTACCAAACATATTGAGATTGCCACGTCGTTCACCTCTGGTGAACTCCTCGCAACGACGTTACGGGTTGGTTCAGATAATTATTAAATTAATTGAGAATTTGAAAAATCGTGTCAGAAAGTTATTTATGAGATGCTGCCAAGAGAGATATTGGCCGTCGATTCCGGGAGAATCTTTTCTATCTCCTCAAACAAGGCTTCAAGGTCGTTCAGGAATTTTTCCTTTTGTTCCTGTCCAAACTGCTCGGCAATGTTTCGATAATGTTCTATTCCGGCGTTCAGATTCTGTTTGACATCCTGAAGGCATTTGGCCGTTTTGTTAATCAATCCTTCCGATGTCTCCTGAAGTTCACGGCGGAGGTAATCGACATAGAGCGAAAGTTCCTTAACAAACATATGCGGACGATCCGAATCGGTCAAAAGCGATATTCGTCCATAAATATGACTGATCATCTCCTCAAGGGTCGCAATTTTGGAGAAGTTAACGATGTTTGGACCGCAACAAACTGCCGTAGTCGCCTTTTTATCGATACCAAGTTTCAGCGTTGCTCCGCCAGCGAGATCATGACAGATACACGATTTGGCGAGCACCCCTTCCCGCTTAAGGTCAAGTTGTTTAGCAGGAGTATCGCTGGTTGCTATTTGCTCCAGTTTCCGCCGCTGGAAGTTTCGCGAAGCGCGACAGATTGGAACTTCGGTAAATTCGGTATTGAATTGCAGGAAACCTTTTGGACAGGGACTGCCTGGTCTGTCGGCAGTGATTCGCTGACTATGAGTTTCTTCACTCGCCGAGTTACGAAGATTCCAGAACGGCACCCCCAGCGGTGAACGGTCACTTAAGAAGACATCATTGTCTTTGGCTTCCGAAAGCTTTTTTAAATGGGTATCATCAACATTTGTCACTTCCGGGACCAGCATAAATGGTGTTCCCCACCCTGTACTATCGACGCCGTAGTGATCCAAAAGAAAGTTGTTTTCATCGGCAGTACCAATTCCGCCTTGCACCGTTATCAGAACCTCATGCGGATTCGCAATCTGCGCACGATCAATACTGTCCAAAGATTTATTGTAGAGTTTGTGGAGATCCTCGATCAGGTCGGCTTTCTTTTGTCCAAACTCCTCAAGAATAGGACCCATCAAATATCCTTCGGTCGCGAAAGCATGGCCCCCGCAATTAAGTCCCGATTCAACTCGGTATTCCGAAACCCAGAGTCCTCTTTTCGCCAGATATTTTCCCTGAATCATCGCTGATCTAAAATCACTGACTTTTAACACAATTCTCTTTTTAAGGAAACCTGTGTCATCCGGGAAGAAATCATTGAAACTTGTAAGGTAACCAAAGAGGCGCGGGTTAATCCCGGCAGAGAAAATAATTGATGATCGCAGTGAACTATTAGCATATCCTCGCAGCGACGCCATTGCATCACAAAATTCCGGCGGTAGTTTGATTCCTTTTTTGTACACATCACGGTTTAATTTGGTCATGATGTTGACATCAATGCTGCCAGGTACCGCTTGATGGCGTAGAGTATCTTCCATCCTGATCTTTTCCACCGGATCGGATTGAGTGAGCATATCGGAATAGTATTCTTTGAGCGGTGAATTTGGAAGCATCTCATAATAGCGTGTTATCTCGCTTCCCGGTTCAAACGGCGAAGCTTTCAGCGCTCTTACCTGATCGTGGACCAACTCATCGATAAGATTCAGATAGGCCGTAACGCGGTTAGTTCTGGAGTCCTCATTGCTTTCAGGAATTTCAATATATTGTAAACCAAGTCGATCGCAATGATATTTACGCATCTGCTCAATTAGCACATCGTCACCGAGCGATATTACCGATGAGATACCATATTTTGCCACTCTCAAGGGCGTGTCAATACTAAATCCGGTGCCCATAACCGGAATGTGAAAAAGGTGGGGACCCTTCCCCGTTGAGATATACATCTTGTTATTATAATTGGATATCATTTCAATGTCAACTAATTAAAAGCCTCGCAATTCCTTCAATTGATATTTATACCATTTTCGTCATTACACTCTATTGATACGAATATACCCTCAAATCGGAAGCTATTTTGGAACACTTTCAGTTCCATGAGGTTAACTAATTGAAATAATTGGTTTTTTTAAGCCAAATTAATAATTTTTTGGAAGAATAAATTGTCAATGAATAAAAGGAATTTTAGATGACTGGAAAAGCGAAGATATTGATACCGGCTGCTATTTTAATAGGTGGTTTAGCAATATATGTGGTTGTTCCTTAATATGGGCGGTAATAAATCAAAAAGAGAAAACGAACCCCTTTTTAAATATAACCTCCCGATCGGGAGGTTTTTTACTGCCCAATTATCAGGGAAATAGCAGACTATTAAGATAATAAAAGCATGAAAAAGCTGTATAGTTTCTGAACAGTCATGCCGATAAAAATTAAAGCTATGAGTATCAATAATATTAAATTAAAAAAATCGAGGCCTCAAAAAAGTCGTTTAGACAAGGCAGATTTATCAGCGCCGATTGAATCGGCCGAGGAAATAATCAGAAAGCAAAACGAATTACTCGATACTATTCTCAATTCTATATCTTATCCATTTCTGGTTATTGATGCCAACAATTATACTGTCAAGAAATTCAATCGTGCGACAAGCCAAGACAATCTACCACCGGGGACAGCCTGCTATCAAGTGACACATGGAAGCAGAACACCCTGCCACGGAGACAATCATATCTGCCCCATCAAGGAAATCAAAAAAACAAAAAAACCGATTGTGGTTGAACATATTCATGGCGATAATGACGGCAATTCAAGAGTCATTGAGGTCCATGGGTTCCCAATTCTAAATGATACTGGCGATGTAGTTGAAATTATCGAATATTTTCATGATATCTCCGAACGTAAACAGGCGGAAGAGGCATTAAGAAGGAGTAAGGAAGAATATCAGCAGCTTTTTAATAGCATGATTAATGGATTTGCTCTTCATGAACTTGTCCGTGATGAATCTGGTAACCCAATTGATTATAAATTTCTTCAAATAAATCCGGCTTTTGAAAAGTTGACCGGATTAAGAGCCGCCGATCTTATTGGCAAAAAGGCGTATGGGTCTCTTCCCGGCTTGGAAGATTTTTGGCTCGAAAACTACAGTAAGGTGGCTTTAACTGGTGAACCTGTTCATTTTGAAAATTATAGTATATCTCTGGATAAGTTTTTTGACGTAACGGCCTACAGCCCAACTGAAAACCAGTTTGCCTGTATATTCTCCGATGTGACCAGCCGCAAAAAGACGGAGGAAGAATTAAAAATCGCCTACGAGCAATTGGTTATGGAGCAAGTTGAACTCAGAAAAAATAATAAAACTCTAAAAAGGGCTGAATCTGATTTACGAAGCGCCCATGAAAAATTGATAACCGAACAGGTGGCACTCAGAGCCAAAAATATCGCCATGAAGGAAGTTCTGGCTCAGATTGAATCAGAGAAAAAACAACTGCAAATTCAAATTCAGAACAAAGTTGAAAGAATTATCAAGCCGATTATTAGAAATCTTGAACCAAATATTAACAAATCCAGTAAACGATATATTAAACTTTTAGAGAATTCTCTTAACGATGTTACCAAACCGTTTACAAATCGTTTGGAGATAAACCATTCCAAATTATCACCACGGGAACTGGAAGTCTGCAATATGGTAAAGGACGGTATGTCCTCAAAAGATATCGCATCGGCGCTGAACATTTCCGTTTATACTGTCCATAATCAGCGGCGCAGTATCAGGAAAAAAATGGAAATTAATAATAATAAAACAAATTTGGTCACTCTCCTGCAATCCAATTGATCCTCTTCGTTCAAAATTCACCTGAACAATCCCATTAACCTATTGTCATTAGGCAACATGACTATATTGTAGCCATTGACTATATTCGATAGTCAATTTATAGGCAATTTTCAATTATTAGTACCTCTCATTTTATCTCGATAAACTTAGCAGAAACATGAAATACATGTAAATGATGCTGTGGAAATATTCAAAACTGTTTCCATAACACGTAGGGCCTTTAAGTTATATGAGGAGGGGGAATCAATGAAAAGATTTGCCACAATCTTAATCATTATGATTTTGAGTCTGACAGCTTCGGTCTGTTCGGCTCAGGGTCTGACGGTTATTGTAGACAAAATCAAGAATGTCGAGGACAAACTTGATCAGGTCGATGCCAAATTAAATGGAGAGATTGAGAAACTAAATGGGCGTCTCTCCAATTTTAAGCCGACTGTTAGTTCCGGTTCGACTGAATCTCTTAAGGCATTGCAATCTCAAGTTAATGCGCTATCAAATGAACTGGAGTCGATAAAAGGTTTATTGGCGACCAGTCAGGAACAACAGCAGGTTGCTTATGCCGACCTTTATCTTCAGTTAGGCCAACTCGGCCGGGAAATAACCGATCTTCAGGCAAGCAATAACGAAGAACCGCCGCAATACGCCGGTCGAGGTATGCCACATGTTTTTGAACAGTCCGAAGAGACTTCTGCCTGGAATAATCCCGGATTGGAAATCTCCGGCTTCTTCGATTTTGTATCGAGCTACGAAGAAGCGGCTTTTAAAAACGGTAATTATAGTCTTGGCCAGGCCGAGCTTGATATTGCCAAAGAACTTTCTGAAAATATATCGGTCGAGGCAGCTATCGCATACAACAGCGAAGATGGTGTTTTTGAATTGGGTGCCGCTATCGTTGATATTCATCTTTTTGGTGAAGAATCTGACAATGCACCTTTGTGGAATATAAATGGCGGCGGTTTGGTTCTTGGACAGTTTGATGTCCCGTTCGGTATCGATCTAAATTATTATCCATCAATAGATCGTAAGCTGATCTCCGGTCCATCGGTGGTTGGGTATACCCATGATGGCTGGAACGATTTTGGTGTCCAGTATTATATTGATGTCAATTTCGCCAATTTTGTTACCTACTGGGTCAACGGGTATGAGTCTTCATATGAAATAACCGAACTATCGCTGGCGACCGAATTTGGTCTGTCAGTTGGTGACGAAGTCGATGACACACCTCTTGATGCTTTTGGTTTCCGTCTCGGTGTTTCCCCAGTCTCTCTCTTTGAGGTTGGCGGATCGTTTGCAACAGGCTGGAACGAAGAGCACAAAAACGAAATGTCGCTATTTGGTATTGACGGACAGTTTGAGTGGTCCAATCTTCACGTCAGAACCGAATATATCGTTCATCAAAAACATAAAACGCTCGCCAAAGAACAGGACAAAGGTTTTTACGCTCAGGCTCTTTACAGCTTTGGGAAACCGTTCGCGACTTTCCGTTATGGCGGGACGCGGTTTGACGGTGTTTCCAATTGGGCCGAAAGTTTTACCTTTGGCGCCGGTTATGTTTTAACCGATGGGGCTGAAGTTCGGGCCGAGTATCTGATCAATGATGCAAATATCCCGGATAATCTGTCTTTGCAGATGGTCGTAGGATTTTAAGAAAAAAGAAATAAATGAATAAGAAAAGGAGTAGACAATGTTTAAAAACATGAAACTTGGGACAAAGATTGCACTGGGATTCTCGGTAATTCTGGTGATGTTGGCGGTAGTCGGATATATGGGCTACAACGGCATGGATACGATGTCGGCCAAAGTGGAACTGTCCGATGATTGTGCCAATACCATCCAGCATGCGATGGAGATAATGGATCATCAACAGGAATATATGATTACAAATGATGAAGAAGCGGCCAAAGGATTTGACGCCACGGTTGTTGAGCTTCTGGAAGTAGCCAAAGAAGCGGCTGAGTCTGCCGATGCCGGATCGGAAGAACAGGTACAACTGCAAAAGGTGCTTGTTCTGACTAAAGAGTTTGATGGATACTTTGATGAATATGTTGAGCTTAACAAAACCAATCATGAACTAGAGCTCCAATGGGAAGCTATAGGTGTCTCTATCGAAGAAACCGCGGAAAAGGTGATGGTGGAAATCATTGATCCGATGAAAGAGATGGCCTTCAACAATAAAGACGTCGATGAAATGCAATCCTGGGGCAACATAGATATGATAATGAATGAAGAGGTTACCCAGCATTTCCTAAAATTAAATGCCCGTTCAGTTCATTATATGCTTGATCCAACGCCGGAAGAATGGAAGGAATTTGAAACCGCTCATAAAGATATAGATGATGGTTATGCTGAGTGGGCTGATCTTTGTTCGGGGTATGATTTGTTGACCGACCCGGTAAGTAAAATCGGAAAATATTTGGAAGAATTTGAAAAATCATCAAATACCTACCATGAAAACACTCTCAAACAGCAACAACTTGTTGCGCAAATTGATGCTAAAGCCGAAGAACTTATTGAAATCGCCGAAGATACTCGCAACGATGCCAAAAATGGCATGGATTTGGCGCAATCGAACGCTATTACATTTATTACGATAATATCCATAACGGCTATAATAATTGGTATAATTGCGGCCTTCTTTATTATTATTTCAATTACCAGACCAATTAATCGGATAATTAACGATCTCACCGATGGTGCCGGACAGGTTGGTTCCGCTTCCGAGCAGGTTGCGTCAGCGAGTCAATCACTGGCTGAAGGTGCCTCGGAACAGGCCTCATCCCTTGAGGAAACCTCATCGTCGCTCGAAGAGATGTCAAGCATGACTAAGCAGAATGCCGATAATGCCAGGCAGGCTAATGGTCTTGCCTCCGATGCCAGTTCTGCCGCTGATAAAGGCATGAATGCTATGACCGGTATGTCGTCCGCGATGCAGGAGATTAAGAAATCATCCGATGAAACAGCCAAAATTATTAAGGTCATCGATGAAATCGCTTTCCAGACCAATCTGTTGGCATTAAACGCCGCCGTTGAAGCGGCTCGCGCCGGCGAAGCCGGTAAAGGTTTCGCAGTTGTCGCCGAGGAAGTCAGAAATCTGGCTCAACGCTCCGCAGTAGCGGCTAAAGATACCAGTTCCCTTATTGAAGGCTCACAGAAGAATGCTGAAGCTGGTGTCAAATCAACCGAAGAACTGGTCGAAATTCTGAAGAATATCACTGGTGGTATCAAAAAGGTTACTGATCTTCTCGGTGAAGTTACTGCCGCCAGCGATGAGCAGGCGCAGGGAGTCGAGCAGTTGAACACCGCTGTTGGTCAAATGGATCAGGTTACCCAGCAGAATGCTTCAAATGCCGAAGAATCATCATCGGCCTCAGAAGAGTTAGCCTCACAGGCGCAGGAGATGCAGAGGGTAGTTGCTGACCTTAACTCTATCGTCCATGGTGCCCAGGCCAATTCGATGGAAAACAGATCCGCCACACATAGCAACCAAAAACGCAATTCAAACATTAATAACGATTCTTCTGCCAAAAAAGCGGCTGGTAAATTAAAAGAAAAATTGCAAATGATTAACAAGAGGAAGAATGATAAACATAATTCCGATGTCAAAACCAGTATGCATAGTACCAGAGCTGAAGAAGTGATTCCGCTTGACGAAAAGGAAATGGCTGAGTTTTAGTAAATATTAATAATGGACATCAGTATCTGAATCATTATGTGGGGCAAATTAATTCTATAGGTTCAGATCGGATAAAAAAACCGTCGGGAGTTTCTTCCCGGCGGTTTTTTATTGTGTAACAAATAGGTATTGAAAATAATTCGAGATATTGTTTGTGAAAAACGGATCAATTTCATTGGCTTTTGTCATCTATTAACTCTCTGTTTAGCAATCTCTTGGGTAGCGCATCCACGCCAAAATATGCTGTCTCACTTGTAATATTTTTGAACAATCTGACGATATAATACTATTAAGCCATTCAATGATAATCATAAATATTCATTAATGGTCAATCGGCTAAAAGAAATCGAAAAAGTCGATTTCTGTAGAATGTATAGAAGATAAATTGAGGTATAAATCATGACGGGGCAAAAAAGAATCTTATTATTAATAACTATTCTTGCGACAGTTGCTATTGTCGCAGTAAGTGCGTCTTTTACAATATTATACAATTCTGCATTTGAGCAGCAAAAAATCCGCCTGACTGAAACTGTAAAAAGTCATGCGAGATTAATCGAGGCAATAGGAAAGCAGGCCATTCATAATACCGACCATTTGCAGGATGAAAATCCCGATTATTGTTCCTTTGAGGCGACGCTAAGCCAATTTCGAGATGCACATGAACGGTGTTACGATCGCATAAGTACCAGTGAAATTGTTCTGGCCAGATTGGATGGTGAACAAATCGATTTTCTGGTGAAATGTACGCAACATAATATGGATTGGGTAAAACCGATACCTCTTCAATCAGAAATGGCCGAACCTATGCGGCTGGCATTGGCGGGACAATCGGGAACCACTATCGGTCTCGACTATCATGGGGATATGGTAGTTGCGGCTTATGAGCCTGTGGAAGTATTCGGACTCGGTATAGTCGTCAAAATTAATCTGGCAGAAATTCGCGCACCATTTGTTCGTGCCGGGTTAATTTCCGGTGGACTTGCAATTGTATTCATATTTATTGGGGTTTTTCTATTCTTCCGGATCGGCAATCCAATGGTTCTTGACCTCACAAATAAGGAAGCTCAGTTAAAAGATATTACGTCAAATATCCCAGGAGTTGTGTACCAGTATGTTTTGAACAAAGACGGCGTTATTTCCATACCATATATGAGTAGAGCCATCGAAAATATGATCGGGATCAAAGCTGACATCTTTATGCGGGACGCCAATAAGATATACGATTTTATTCACCCTGACGATCATTCAGGTTTCCGTGACTCCTTGAAACAGTCGGCCCAATCCATGACACCATGGGATCACGACTTTCGCGTTATCATTCCCGATAAAAGAATTCTTTGGATCAAGGGTAATTCCAATCCAAACCTGCGGCCAAATGGTTCGATTCTTTGGAACGGAGTTCTGACCGACATCACCGAGCAGAAGGGGGCGGAGGATACACTTCGGAGGAGCGAGGAACGTTTCAATGCCTTGTTTGAGCATATGGGTAGCGGTGCAGCCGTATATGAAGCTGTGAACAACGCAGAAGATTTCGTTTTCAGAGCCTATAACTCAGCCGCCGAGAGGATTACCCGCATCTCACGACAAGAAGCCATTGGAAACCGCCTGCTGAAGCTTTTTCCTCGCATGGACAAATCCGGTTTACTGGGAGCATTACAGCGTGTTTGGAGGACTGGACAACCTGAACACCTTCCACCGTTTTTCTACAAGGACAGTTTGCGCGAAGGGTGGCGGGAGAATCGAATTTACAAACTCCCTTCGGGCGAAGTAGTTGCTCTCTTTGATGACATCACCGACCGCAAGCAGGCGGAAGAGGCTTTGAAACAAAGTGAGGAACGGTTTAAGAAACTTTCAAACCTCACTTTCGAGGGGATATTGATTCACAATAATGGCGTGGCTATCGATGTAAACGAATCGCTCACGAGGTTATTTGGTTATACAAGAGAAGAAATGATTGGCGTGAATATAATTGAACTATGCATACCACCAGAGTTTCACGCAACAATAAAAGAAAATATTACTAAAAAACATGCGAAACCTTATGAAGTGATGGCGAGAAAAAAGGATGGAACGCTACTTCCAATAGAGATTGAAGCAAGAAACATAAAAGATAAGGGTGAAGAATTTCGGGTCACAGCAATAAGAGACATCACCGAGCGCAAGCAGACGGAGGTAGAACTGCGGGAGAGTGAGAAGCGCTATCACCGGATCACTGACGCAGTCACGGACTATATCTATACGGTACGTGTCGAGGATGGACAACCTGTGGAAACCATTCATGGGCATGCCTGTGAGGCTGTGACGGGTTACTCCTCAGAGGAATTCAGAAATGATCCCTACCTGTGGATTCAAATGATTTCTCAGAAAGATCGCGACCCTGTCAGGGATCAGGTGTCTCAAATCCTCTCGGGTGATGCCCCCGAGCCAATTGAGCATCGCCTCATGCGAAAGGACGGTTGTGTCCGATGGGTGACGAGCTTTCTGGTTGCCCACCGCGACGGCCGAGGTAACCTTCTCTCCTACGAGGGCCTGATTCACGACATCACCGAGCGCAAGCAGGCGGAAGAGAAGCTGAAAAAGCAACAGTACTACCTTACAAAAGCTCAGGAGATTGGTAATATCGGAACGTGGGAGCTTGATCTCATTAAGAGTAAACTCATCTGGACCGATGAAAATTACCGGATTTTCGGAGTTCCTTTGGGTACCGAACTAAATTATGAGATTTTCTTGGAGCAGATCCACTCTGATGACAAGGAATATGTTAATCGGGAATGGAAAGCGGCAATTGATGGAAAACCATATGATATTGAACATCGATTATTAGTTGATGATAAAATAAAGTGGGTTAGAGAAAAGGCAGATATTCAGCTTGATGAAGATGGACAGGCTGTCAGTGCAATTGGCTTCACACAGGACATCACCGAGCGCAAGTTGGCTGAAAAGGAATTACAGGATAGCGAAAAAAAGTATAAACATCTGTTTGAAAAAATGATTGATGGTTTTGCTCTTCATGAAATTATTTGTGATGATTCCGGTAAACCAATCGATTACCGCTTTTTGACAATAAATCCCTCTTTTGAACGTTTAACCGGACTCAGGGCCTCCGATATAATTGGGAAAAAAGTTTTGGAAGTAATGCCGGACCTTGAACCTATTTGGGTTGAGAAATACGGTTCTGTGGCATTAACTGGCGAACCAATTAACTTTGAGGAGTATAATGCGGCGCTTGGAAAGCATTTTGACATAACTGCCTATCGTCCGGCCGAGGGGCAGTTTGCCTGTCTGTTTGTCGACATCACCGAGCGCAAGCAGGCGGAGGAAGAATTGCAGGCCAGCGAACAGAGATACCGCGACATCGCAGAAAATATGTTTGATGTGGTTTTTGTATCTAATTTAGATGGCATCATTACATATGTATCTCCCTCCGTAAAAGATCACTTCGGCTACTCGCCAGAGGAATTAATCGGGCGTAATCCGCAATATATTACTCCCGAGAACGAATGGCCTCTTCTCAGTGCAATGTTCAAAAATACTTTCGAGAAAATGGAAGTCGTTGACAAATCGATTCACCTAATAAAAAAAGATGGCACACTTGCGGATATTGAGATAAATGCCATACCAATCATTCGTAATGGCTTTATTATTGGGGGACAGGCAATTATTCGGGACGTCACTGAAACCAAACGTTTACAGGAGTTGGAATCTCGTGCGGAAAGATTAGAAACAGCCGGTACTATTGCCGGTCAGGTGGCGCACGATTTTAATAATCTATTGGCTCCACTTATAGCATATCCTGATTTCATCAGAGATGATCTTCCCAAAAATCATCCAACTCTGAAATACCTTGACCAAATGGAGAAGGCGGCTGAGAAGATTGCCGATATCAATCTGCAGCTTCTTACTCTCGGCAGAAGAGGTCACTATAATCAAGATATACTGAATCTCAATACAATCATCCAACAAGCAGTTACTGAATTGGAACCTATGCCAAAAACTCTGGCCTATGAGCTTGATCTTTGCGAAGATCTACTGGATATTTGTGGTGGAGGTGCTCAGCTTCATCGGATGATAAACAATATGCTAAATAATTCTCAGGATGCCATGCAGAATATTGGGCAAATCAGTGTCAAGACGGAAAATTACTATGTGGACGATGTTTCTGTGGTGTACGGCCGGGTTCCCAAAGGTGAATATGTCAAACTGACCATAACCGATACCGGCTGCGGTATCCCTGATGATATAATTCAGAAAATCTTCGATCCCTTCTTTTCATCCAAAACGACTGATAAGAAACGCGGGTCAGGTCTTGGGATGAGTGTGGTCGATGCCGTTATTAAGGATCATAAAGGATATATTGATTTGACCACCAAGGTGGGAGAGGGTACCTCATTCTATATCTATTTCCCAATAACCAGAAAATCGAGAGATGAAAAGCAAGATATTGATATATATGGTGGAAATGAATCGGTACTCATTATCGATGATGATGAAATCCAGCGTCAAGTCTCCAGCCAGATTTTGAAAAAACTTGGTTATCAAATTACTACTGTTGATAGTGGTGAAAAAGCTATCGAACTTATCAGGAGCAAACCATTTGACCTATTGGTTCTCGATATGATTATGCCAAACGGAATGGATGGAGCTGAAACATATAGTAGAATTCTTGAAATATCTCCCAATCAAAAAGCGATTGTAGTATCGGGATTCTCGGAATCGGAACGGGTGATCGAGGCTCAAAAGCTGGGTGTTGGTGTTTTCGTACAAAAGCCATTAACAACAGAATCATTTGCATCGGCGGTGCGTAATGAGCTGGACAGAAAAAAAGAGATTGCTATTTATTAAATTTTCAACTTATTAGTATTTTATGATTACAATACGGTTGGAAACAGAATCAGATATAGAATTTATCAGAGAGATCAATGAGCTCGCTTTCGGGCAGCCGGACGAAGCCAGGCTGGTTGATAAATTGAGGCAATCCTGTTCGAACCTTATATCTCTTGTAGCCGAAGTGGACAACAAAATTGTGGGGCATGTTTTATTCAGCCCGGTGGTTATCGACAGCACTAATGGTGCAATCAAAGGAATGGGGCTGGGACCAATG
>DAOUVS010000089.1 GCA_030667525.1 Candidatus Zixiibacteriota bacterium
ACTGATGCAAATGGCCAAAACCTCGGCTCTGCTGGCTGTTCTTGCAAATAAAAAGTTACCTTATATCTCTATTCTGACTAATCCGACAACAGCCGGCGTGATGGCCAGTTATGCTTCTCTTGGTGATGTTATTATTGCCGAACCAAAAGCGTTGTTGGGATTTGCCGGTCCGAGAGTAATTCAGCAGACAATCGGCCAGGAACTTCCACCTGGTTTCCAATCATCGGAATTTTTTAAGGAAAAGGGATTTCTCGACAAAATTGTGGATCGAAGCAAACTTCGGGAAACTTTGATTCTTCTCCTTAGATATTTTCAGGGCTAAAATATTATGTCTGTCAATAATGGCCCGTATCAGACAGCTTTAAAATTTATTCTTGATCGCGAACATTTTGGGATCAAGTTGGGGTTAAAAAATATCGGTAACTTTTTGGCCGATGTCGGTGATCCTCACCGAACTTTTAAATCGGTTCATGTTGCCGGAACTAACGGCAAAGGATCAACGGCGGCTTATATTGATTCAATCATGCGTCAGGCCGGGTATCGGGTAGGGATATTTACATCGCCGCATCTGGTTGATTTCCGGGAACGAATTCGTGTCGACGGTAAACAGATCAGCAAAAAATATATTGGCGAGTTTATAAAAAAGCATAGAAAAGTAATCGAAAAAAATCAAATTACTTTTTTTGAAGTTTGTACCGCTTTGGCATTCTGTTACTTCGCGTATAAAAAAGTCGATCTTGGAGTTATTGAAACCGGCCTTGGCGGACGACTCGATGCCACCAATACTCTTTTGCCGGAGTTGTCGATTATTACTGATATATCGTTTGACCACACCAATGTTCTCGGCAATACTTTGACAAAAATAGCTTATGAAAAAGCAGGTATAATAAAAAAGAGGAGACCGGTTTTAATTGGAACGATGAAACCTGAGCCACGGAATGAAATTATCAGAGTGGGAAAGCTGCGAAAAGTTCAGATTATTTATCAGAAGCCGGATATAATTGAAAAAACAGATGGTAACTTTCATTTTGATTATAAAAGTGAAAACCTCAGTCTAAAAAATCTTAGCTCGTCTTTGTCAGGTCGGCATCAAATAACAAATTCGGCATTAGCCATTACGGCTGTAAATATTCTTAACCAAAATGGTTACGATATAAATAAACAGCAGATACGACTTGGTCTAAAATCGACCTACTGGCCGGGTCGGTTTGAGATTACTAAAATTGGTCGGGGGCCGACTATTATTCTCGATGTCGGACACAATCCGGCCGGAGTCAAAGCAATGGTTGATTGTTTTAAAGCAGAATTTCCCGGTCGGAAGGCAAATCTGATTTTCGGCTCAGTCAGGAACAAGAATCTTGAAAAGATAATTAAATTAATTATATCTATTGCCAATACGGTTGAGATAGCAAGGCTCAACTCAGATCGTGGCGTCGAGCCGGAGGATATTGTAGCAATATTTAAAAAGAACAAATTTCCTGCCACGTCCTCCGAATCTGTTAATATTTCGGCAAAAAAACTGATCAATTCCGCAAATTCGAACGATATTATTATTATCTGCGGTTCTCATTTTGTAGTTGGGGAATATTTGGAGAGTCGGGAAGCTATCTATGGTAAAAAAAGAAGATAATTCCAAACAGACTGACAATCAGAATGCGAACCGCCCGAACAAAGTGAATGATATATCATCCACTGATTCCGAGCATATTACAAAAAAACTCCGACAACACAGTCGTTTTATCAAAGCCGTTGTCGAAACAACCGGGGCGCTTGTTGTTGTTTTGGATACTGAGGGGAAGATCGTTCTTTTTAATCGCGCCTGCGAGGAGACTACCAAATATTCATATGATGAAGTCAAAGATAGATATCTATGGGATTTTATTCTTCTTCAGGAAGAAATTGAACCGGTTAAAGCGGTTTTTCAAAAGTTACAAGGCGGAATGTTTCCCAATCATTTTGAAAATTATTGGATTGGGAAAGATGATTCGCGGCATTATATCACCTGGTCGAATACGGTGCTGGTCGATGATTCCGGAGAAGTTACATATGTGATTGGCACCGGGATTGAAATTACCGATCGCAAAAATGTGGAAGAGGCACTCTATGTTTCGGAATCACGTTACCGAGAATTATTTGAAGCGGTTATGGAAGGGATCGGGATTGTTGATGAAAACGAGGTGATTCAATATTGCAATCCGGCCTTCGAAAAAATATTTGAGATGGAGTCTGGAGAGAGTCTGGTTGGAAGATCACTTCTTGATTATATCTCGGAAGACCAGAAGGAACTTCTGATCTCAAAAACCGAACTGTGCCGGCAAAACAGATCATCACGGTATGAACTTCGAATCAAAACTCTAAAAAATAACTTCAGAGTGGTGCAGGTTTCTTCGTCCCCACGATTTGATTCGTCGGGGAAATATATTGGCGCCTTTGGAACGGTTATCGATTTAACCGAGCAGCATCTGGCCGAAGATGCGCTAAAAGATAGTATTCAGTCATATCAAACACTGGCAGAAAACCTACCCGGGCTGGTTTATCGGGTGCTGAGTCAGGAGTCAAATCGCATTATATTTTTTAATGATCTGGTTGAATCATTAACCGGTTATCTGGAAAATGAATTTCCCGGTAATGATCTCTCTTCTTTTGAGTCTATGATAGATGAAAGGGATCGGCCTGATGTTGTTTCTGAAGTGAGACTGGCGATTATTGAGAAGAGGCCATTTGAGCTCAGGTATCGTTTTTTGCATAAAGTAAAAGGTTTAAGACATTTTGTCGAAAGGGGACGGCCTGTTTACGATCCCGACGGGAATCTGCAAGGTATTGATGGGGTGATATTTGATGTAACCCATCACCGTGAAGTCGAGGAATCGATAAAAGCGGCACACATTGAATTGGAGAAGCAGTATAAGGCGCGAACCGAAGAGTTAGCGGAAGCAAATCTTCGGAAAAAGGCGATGTTTGATCTTTATAATATCTTTGAATTAAGCCGAAATTTTAATGCGATGCTCAATTATCAATCATTGCTTGATTCATTTGTCCTGGCGGCGCTGGGGAGAGCAGGTGCGAAACAGGCAGCATTATTTCTTCCATTGAAACCGGGACAAAAAGAATTCCATCTGGTTAAGTCAGGCGGCGGTTTTAGTCTTCCGAATCAACAGATTATTATTAATCAGCACAGTTCGTTTTGTCTTTATATCGCCAACCTGAATCGACCGATTAAAATCACTGAGGCAAAAGACAAATTTGAATTATCCAAAAAATCAGATTTTATTGAATATTTCCCAAATGGTCTTGTTATCCCGCTTGTGTTTCAGACTAAGTTGCGCGGGATACTGGTTTTATCTGAGAAAGAATCGGGACAGCTTTATCAAGATAATGATATAGAGTTTTTGTCTATCCTGGCGAGCCAAACGGCAGTTTCTATCGAAAATGTTCGTCTTTATGAATCTGAAAAAGAGGCGATGGATAAATTACAAAAAACTCAGGGACTTCTGTTGCAATCAGAAAGATCGGCGGCGCTGGGAGAACTCTCCGCGAAAGTTGCTCATGAAGTAAATAATCCACTTGGGATTATAAAAAATTACTTGTCTTTGGTTGATCAGAATATTACTGATGCCGACAAATCTTTGGGGTATACTCAGATTATCAAGCAGGAGATTGACCGGATAGCCATGATTGTCAGGCAACTTCTCAATTTCCATCGTCCGGTAGCGGTTAGTTTCGATAGGGTCAATCCTGAAAAACTGATTAGTGATATTTTGTTATTGATGGATAGTCAATTTATAAATGCGGGAGTTATCGCCACCTATCGCGCTGAAGATAACATCCCCGATATTTATGCCTGGCCGGATGGTTTGAAACAGGTCTTCATGAATTTGCTGGTTAATTCAATCGATGCGATGAAAAACGGGGGAGAGATAATAATCGATCTGAAAAGAACCGAGCATACAGTTATTTTTTCTTTTGAGGACGGCGGCCCGGGAATAAATGCTGATCATATCCCGCATATTTTTGATCCATACTATACAACAAAATCTATGTCCGGTGGCAGCGGTTTGGGTCTTTCTGTGTGCTATAATATAATAAAAAATCATAACGGGTCGATAAACTATACAAACAGTAGGCGAGGTGGATGTTTTATTATCGAGCTGCCGATTGAGCAGGGGGAGAACAAATATGACTGGCATATCTGAAAAAATTCTTGTTGTTGATGATGAAGTCAGGATGTGCGATTCATTGTTTGAACTTCTCAGTGGCAGCGGGTATGAGGTTTCTACTGCCCAATCTGCAATCGAAGCTATAGATAAAATTAAAACGGACAATTTCGATTTAATCATTACTGATATAAAGATGCCGGGGAAAAGCGGCCTTGATCTTTTGAAAGCTGCCAAGAAGATTGACCCGGAAATCATTGTAATATTAATAACCGGTTATGCCTCGCTCGAATCGGCTCTGGATGCCATTAAGGAAGGTGCTTTTGAATATCATTTAAAGCCGGTTGAATTTTCACAGCTTGAGATTTCAGTCAAAAGAGGTTTGGAGACCCGCTCTTCTAATCTGGCGCGCAAGCAGTTAGTGGAAGATTTAAAGAGCGCTAATATGAATCTGAATAATCGGCTCAATGAAATCAATGCTCTTTATGAAGCCGGAAAATCTCTTTCGGCAACAACAAGTCTAAAAGATTTGCTCAAGAAGATCATGACCCTAGCCGGTTCTGTGACCCAGGCCGAAATCGGTTCCCTTATGCTAATCGATAAAAGTGGGGAATTTATGACGATCAAGACTTCAATCGGTCTGGACAAGACGATGGTTGATACTGTCCGTCTGCCGATTGGGGAATCTATTGCCGGGTATGTTGCCGAATTGGGAGAGCCTCTGATTGTGCCTGATGTTGAAAAGGATGATAGGTTTAAACGGATAAATAAGGAACGATATACATCGTCATCACTTCTTTGTGTTCCTCTGAAAGTGTCCAATCAGGTGCTGGGTGTTATCAATATGGCCAATAAAAAGGATGGCGCTGTTTTTAATGAACATGATCTGAAATTGCTGACAACTTTTGCATCCCAGGCGGCATTAATTATTGATGATGCCCGTCAGGTGGAAAAAAATATTCAAAAGCTTAAAGAATTCTCGGTCCTGTTTGAATTAACAAGACAGTTGTCGACGGTTGGCTCAGTGTCAGCGATGCGCAGGACAGTATTTGAATATTTAAAAAAACTGATGCCGATCGATTATTCTTTATGGTTTGAGTGGAATTCTGAATTCAGTTGTTTGAAACCGGTTGGAGTTGCCGGGACCGATATTCCTCTGACCGATACCGGCTCGATTAACCTGGATATAGTTGAAGAAAAAGAGATCACGGTTGATAATATTGACCTATCAGATATAAATTTGGATGATATAAAGAAACTCTCTTCATATTTGGCCGCAAAAATCACAAATTACTCAGTTTTTCCGCAACCAGGTAAAAACTTTACCGCTTTACCGGTTTTGCGGGAAGGTGATTTGAAGCATGTTTTCTGTATTGGGTCAGATGGAGATGATTTTTATTCTGCTCAGGAGATTTCACTGGCCAGTCTAGTGATATCACAGGCATCCGGTTTTTATGATCGTGAGAAAGCGTTATTAAATGCCACCAGACTTCTGACCATGGGTAACATGATTTCAGAAATATCTCACGATTTGAGAAAACCTCTGACAAATATCAGGGGTGGTTTGCAAATACTTCGGGATAAATGGCCCGATATTGTGGCCAACTCAGATTTCTTTGCGATGGCCGAAAGTGAAATCTATCGGCTTAATGAACTTGTCCGAGAACTGGTTGATTTTTCGAAACCGCATAAATATGAAACCGAAATGGTTGATCTTCGATCCATTATAGGTCGCGCGGCCGAATTACTCAAACCGGAGTTCACCAAAAAAAATATCAGTTTTAAGGAAAACTATGGTAATTGCTCCTGGGAAGTTATGGTCAATAAGAATCAAATTATGGAAGTGTTTCTAAATCTATTCCTTAATTCTGTTGATGCTATGGATGGCGGCGAACTACAGGTTATTGGCAAAATTGACCGTCCATCGTTTAAAAAGACAGATTATCTGGCTATGACCATATCGGATACAGGTTGTGGCATAAAACCTGAAAATGTTTCTAAAATCTTTGATCGATATTATACGTCGAAAGCAACCGGGACCGGCCTCGGATTAGCCGTGGTTGAGAGAATTATCTCGGCCCACGGTGGAACTTTGACCGTTGAATCTGAATATGGCAAAGGAACCAGTTTTACGATCTATTTGCCTTTGTAACAACTGCAAGAAATTGCAAAAAAAAGGCATTTAATAGATGCAAATAGTTGAATGTTGTCGTATTTTTGCCGATATATAGAAAAAGTGCAAATGGATTCGTATGATGAAAAAAGATAAAATAAAACTGCTTATTATAGACGACGATCCCAAAGTATCCTGGATACTTGGCGAAGGGCTTAGTTCAAATTTTGAGATAACTTCGGCTCGCGACGGTATCGAAGGAATTCAGATGGTTTCTACCGAGAAGCCTGATTTAATTTTATTAGATATAAAAATGCCGGGAATGACTGGTCTGGAAGTTTTGGAAAAGCTTGGCAGGCTTGACAACCGGCCTGACATCGTGATGCTTTCCGGGCATGGCGAGACCAGCAATATTGTTAAGTCGATGCGACTTGGCGCGGCAGAATTTATCAATAAACCTTTTGATGTCAAAGAAGTTGAGATACATATCAATTCGGTTCTGGAAAAGGGAAAATTAAAGCAGGAAGTAATATCGCTAAAATCCGAACTTAGTACCCGAAAACAATATGATAAGCTGATTGGCGACTCACCCAAGATGGTTCAGGTCAAAAATATTATCGAGCAGGTGGCCGATTCTGAACTGTCGGTGCTTATACGAGGCGAATCAGGAACCGGTAAAGAGATTGTCGCTCGGCTATTACATTCAATGTCTAATCGGTCCGAACAGACGTTTACCAAGGTAAATTGTGCAGCTATTCCGCGCGATCTTCTCGAAGCGGAACTGTTTGGATACGAAAAAGGAGCTTTCACCGGAGCGCATAAGACAAAGCCGGGGCGGTTTGAAGTGGCAAACAAGGGTAGCATATTTCTGGATGAAATTGGTGATATGCCTTTAGAACTGCAATCCAAACTTCTTCAGGTATTGGAGCAGCAGGAATTTGTCAGAGTTGGCGGGATACACAATATTCATGTTGATGTCAGAATAGTTTGCGCCACCAATAAGAACCTGGATGAAGCTATTCAGCAGCGCCTTTTCAGGGATGATCTGTTTTATCGTCTCAATGAAATTACAGTATTTCTGCCATCTCTACGAGAAAAGAAAGAAGATATTCCGCTTCTAGCTAATTATTTTCTGGAGCGGTATAATAAATATTATCAAAAAGATTATCCAACTCTTTCTCAGGAGACCATGGAGAATCTTATAAAATTTTCATGGCCTGGAAATGTTCGTCAATTGGAAAATATTATAAAACAAATTGTTGTCAGGGGTGATGAATCGGTTGTTGATGATCTAAGGGTTCACGGCAATATATCATCCGATATTAAGCCAGTTGAAGAAGATTCGGGAATTGTTGACGGCCAGGAAGAATCTGCAAATACATATTCGCTGAAAAAACGGATCAATCTGATCGTGGCGCATCAGGAAAAGAAATTAATAAAAGAAGTTCTTGGCAAAACTAATTGGAATCGACGTCGTGCCTCCGAACAACTTGAAATCAGTTATCGCTCATTATTATACAAAATCAAAGAATACGATCTCAATACTACCAGGTAAATATTTATATGTTGCAAAAGTGTGACTTATAGTTAACACCATTGACATAGTCATGCATATTATAGGCAGAGACTTGCGCATTTCAGGGTGAGCCTATTTTTTTCGGTTAAAAGACTCTACTTAATAAAACATAACCTCTAGTTTGGTAGGTGAATACAGGCGTTACCTTTCCCTTTTTTTAGAGAAGTTGAGACTCTATTTTTAAATTAATATAGTATAAGCATGGTATGATTATTGCTTCTATTTTGATTGTGAAATATTTTATTTTGGGAAGAGACATCATTGGTGGTGAAAATGGGAGAAGGTAGAAATAATACTCATTTGGAAGATAGTTTCGCCAAAAGAATCGAATATGAATTAAAAAGGGCGGAACGGTATCGGATATTTGTCTCATTTTTGGTTTTCGATCTCGCTACTATTTTGGACGCAATCGGCGACTTATCCTCCGCCGGTGAAAATCATCGAAAGAGTTTTATTCGTTCCCTTAATTCAGTAATTGGCAATTCGGTCAGGGAAGTTGATTCGGTTTCTAATGGGAATCGAATGAAAATCGGCGTTTTATGCCCGGAGACATCCCGGCAGGGTGCTGAAGCGGCAGCGAAACGAATTCAATCCGCTTTGAGTAATTATTGTCTGGACCATTTCAAGAATTCAAATGAATATTTCATTCCGGTTGAGATATCATCTTTCCCTGATGCGGCAGGCAATAGATCAATTGCAAGCTATACGAAGGAATATGCTGACAGTATTGAATAGATATCTTCTCACAATTTGATATATTAAAAGCCGCCATATTTGGCGGCTTTTTTGTGTCTGAATGCTAATTTCGTCTGGATGATTTGCTGTTACAGGTAGTTTGGTTCCGGTCCGCTTTTATATTTGTAATTGATAAGATGGACAATATCAAAAGTATTTATCTAAATATGCAGGGACATTGGATATTTACAAGATTTCTATCAATGTGGCATTATAACTGGGAGAACAATTTTCTTAAAAAATAGCATTTGATTTAATTTTGAAAAGTATCTATATTCCCAATCGGATCAGCCTTAAATAGGGCTTATGCCTATAGGTTGATTCCGGAAAATATTTATATGCCCCCGTAGCTCATCTGGATAGAGCATCTGCCTTCTAAGCAGAGGGTAACAGGTTCGAGTCCTGTCGGGGGTATTTTTACCATAGTAATAATATTTTATCTATTAAGCGTTCTAAAATTATCTTGTACAAATTAATTATACAAACATAAGATTCACGAGCTAATCGGCTTTCCCTAAGCGCTTTATTATTGACAAAATTATCAAATTAGTCATATTCCCATTATGTCATTGCTATTTGATATCTTAGATCGGGGATATTTTCCAAAGGAACTTCCCAATCCATTTACAACAAATTCTTACGCAAGAGTAGTAACTGCAACGAGTGGTTCTTTGCCGCAAGATATGAGTTTTAATATTAATATTAATTCCACCCGAGTTCCCAAATCGAATTCAGCTAAATATAATCTTGTACGCAGTGGATTATTAAGACGACAACTAAGTATACCAAATCCAGTCCTATTTTATTTGCTATCCAAAGAAATGGATTCAAACTGGTTGGCACTCCAACCGCATATTGGAGGTACTCAACTTTCTGCCTCAAATCCTGTAAGAAGGACGTTCGGACGGGCAATTCAGGGTTCTATTCCACTTTCATCCCGTAGAGATCTGGTAGTAAAAACTCGGCTTAATAATAAATATATCCTAAGAACCGACATTAGTAGATTTTATCATTCTATTTACACTCACTCAATTCCCTGGGCTTTACATACAAAGCCAGTGGCAAAGATAAACCGAAGTAGGAATTTGCTTGGAAATCGACTTGATGAACTTATACGGAATAGTCAGGATCAACAAACCGTTGGGATTCCAATCGGACCTGATACATCCTTGGTTATCGCCGAAATATTGATGCAACTTTGTGATAAAGAAATACTATCTGCTTTTCCAAATATCCGAGGATTTCGTTATATTGATGATTATGAGCTGGGGTTTAAATATCGAAACGAAGCCGAAGATGCTTATCATTTTATTGAAAAGATACTTTCTGACTATGAATTGGCGTTAAATCCTAGAAAGACCGAAATATTAAAACTACCGTGTGAAATCGAAGCATCTTGGGCGAGTGAATTGCGCTCGTTTGGATTTAGTTCAACCAAATCGGGCCAACAAGCTGATTTATATAGATACTTTAATCTCGCCTTTGAGCACAGCAATCACTATTCGGAATCACCAGTTTTGCAGTTTGCCGTTGGTCGGCTCAAGCATCTGACGATAGATCCAGGGAACTGGCTGCTTTTTCAGCGCCTTTTACTTGACTGCATTACCCCAGAACCGGCGACATTGCCTTATGTTCTTGAATCGATTATCAATCGGGTTCACGTGGGTGCTGCTCCCTCATTGAATGAAATGGCGGAG
>DAOUVS010000303.1 GCA_030667525.1 Candidatus Zixiibacteriota bacterium
AATTACTCCGGAAGAATTTAGAAACCAAAAATTGTCTAATCCTAAATACTTGAAACAATATTCAGTCGCGGTCGATAACAATCTGGGTGTTTTAGATGAAAGCGCCACCCTATTGACCAGAAAAATATTTCTCCCGCCGGATCAAATTTGTCAATATTCTTCAGGTTTAGGGTTTAAATATAATGTTTATGATGGTGACCGTGAGATTAGATGGTCGCCTTTGGTTATGCATTACGAGGGGTATTACTATCCTTCAGCAGCCCTTCTAGCCGCGGCTCATCAACTTGGAGTCGAGCCTTCATCAATAGTAGTTAATGGCGGACGCTCGGTTAAGGTGGGCAGAATTGAGATTCCGACCAATAAAAGTGGTGAATTATTTGTTAACTATAATAATCCGGGAGAATCGTTCCAAAAATATTCCGCCGCCAATATATTAAATGAAACTGTTGATCCTTCGGTCCTGGCCGGCAAGCTGGTTATTATTTCGATAAGTTCAAAATTGGTTGGAGATTACTTCTCAACGCCGGTTTCTTCTAGCCAAAGCGGTGGCGAAATTCAGGCCAATATTATTGAAAATGTTATCCATGCCAATTTTATAACGCGAATTGATGCCACTCCCGGAATTGATATGCTGACCCTTTTTGGATTGGGAATTTTATTTGCTTTCATTCTCCCCCGGGTCAGTCTGCTATACAGATTTGTAATTTTAATGGTTTGCTTCTTTGTTTTGGCCAATCTGAATTTTATCCTGTTTAATTTTTACAAAATACTGGCACAACCATTATATATCGGGTTGGAGCTGTTCCTGCTGCTTTTGGCCAGCCCTATTCTTGATAATGAATTCTTGCCAAATCTGTCTGTTTTCAAAGGCAAAATTGAAGGTTCTGGAACGACCCGTTTGCCAAAAATTGATTTGGAACATCAGGATATGCCTTCTTCACGGCCGATGCGTTCAATAACATCTGTACAGTCAAAACCAGCCCCACGACCGCATCAAACGAATGCTGAATTTGAGAATACTGTTGCCGCCGATCATATAACAATTGATGACAGCAATCAAACGATTAAAGCTGATGGTGCTGCCTCTCAGCCAGAAAAGCAGTCTTCAATAGAACATTCACCGGTATCGTTGGATACAGGCAATAATGGCGCTATTGATCAAGCCGAAACAAACCAGGAAACTGCTCCCCCGCCGCCGCAGCCACAAGAAAAACCTCTTTCGGCAAGCGACAGCAAACTTATCAATAAAAGTCTCGGACGGTATAAGGTTATTGAGGTCCTTGGGCAGGGCGCAATGGGTACAGTTTATAAAGGTATTGATCCGGCCATCAATAGAAATGTCGCCCTAAAAACTATCAGACTCGATTTTGTCAGCGATCCTGAGGAATTAAATGAGCTTAAGGAAAGACTATTCCGCGAGGCTCGCGCCGCCGGAATGCTGTCACACTCGAATATTGTTACTATCTATGATGTCGGAACCGAAAATAATCTGCAATATATCGCGATGGAATATCTGGAGGGTCAAACTCTGGAAGATATGATCCGTCGCAAAGTTAAATTTAATTACCGAATTATTACTGAAATAATAACACAAATTTGCAGCGCTTTAGATTACGCGCATAAGCGGGGAATTGTTCATCGTGATATCAAACCGGCAAACATAATGATCCTGAAAAACTATGTTGTCAAGGTTATGGATTTTGGAATTGCCCGAATTGATTCAACCTCGATGACGCGCACCGGAATCGCAATGGGAACACCTAACTATATTTCGCCCGAACAACTGCAGGGCAAGGCGATTGATAATCGCTGCGATATCTTTAGTCTCGGCGTTGTCATGTATGAGATGCTTCTTAATAAGCGTCCATTTATCGGAGAAAATCTTACTTCACTTATCTATAATATTGTCAACAATCAGCCGGAATCTCCATCATCAATAGATCAGTCAATTCCAACCTTGTTTGACAGGGTAATTGACAGAGCCTTGCAGAAAAACCCTGATGAGCGCTTCCAGAAGGCGTCTGAAATTTCTTCGGCATTGTCTGATTTTATAGATTCGTTTTCAAGTAAAAAAGGATCGACAGTTTAATTCAACGAAATAAGGAAGAGATCAATTCTCTTCCTTTTCTTCAGGATCAATAATTTCTTCAGCTAAAGATAAGGCTACTCCCGAAAGCATAACCTCAACTCCAAGATTAGTAAAATCGCTTGAGATCAGTTTTCTATCTATTCCGGCATACAGCGAGCAGGAGGCTCCGCTTTCCACAACCAGCCCGGATAATTGATTTTCGGTTTCGGTCACAAAGGTGACCTCGCCCAGCTCCTCAGAGATCACATATCCCGAGCAGTTATGAATCTGAAGATGGGAATTCCCGGTATACACAACTATCAGTGTTCCACGAACAAGACCCAACAGCTCTTCGGGATATATCTCCAATATTAGAACTCTTTTTTCTGCCGCATTATCAACCTTAAGTCGAAAATGATCCTTTTCCCGGATTATTTTTTTTACACCGAGAACGGCGGCAACTTTTTGGGCATCATCTTCTAAAAAATTAGCCATCTTTTTTTTCATTTTTTTGGTTAGAATCAGATTCGTCGGTTTTTATTTCATTCATGCTTGATTTGATCTCACCCTGAGTATCTTTAACCGCTTTTTTAAACTCTCTGATACCTTTGCCCAAACCCTGGGCGATATCCGGCAATCTTTTGGCGCCAAACAATAATAGAAC
>DAOUVS010000009.1 GCA_030667525.1 Candidatus Zixiibacteriota bacterium
AATCCAGAGGCTCAATTATCGTAACTAATGGGCCATGTTTTGAAATAAGAGTTAATGGTTTTCCCGAATAATCTAAATTTTCCCGATATACACCTGAATCGACCAGGATAGTATCGCCATTTTCAGCGTGATTTATTGCTTCCTGTATAATAGCAAATTCATCGGGTACATTTATAATAACTGTGCTGGCGGTATGAAAGTATTCGGCAACGGACCAATAAGAATACTCAAATCCATCAGAAGCTCTAACTCGCCACCAGTATTGTTCGTTATAAACGAGGCCATCAATTATCTCGGTAGATGTGGTTTCAGGCATTTCAGCAATATTATAAAAGGAAGTTACTAATTCGCTCAATTCAGGATCATTAAATAATTCAAAATCATAAGTTAATGTGTCACCATCCTCATCATATCGATTCTCTACACTAAGGAAAACTCTCGTGAATCTGACAGCGTATTCTGATTTTGGGTATACCGGAATTGGCGTCAATGGAGTTGAATTCATTCTGAAAACATATTCTGCCCAGCTACCCCATTTTTCGCCGTTATTAACTCGCATTCTCATGTAATAAACGCGCCCATCACCCAAATTCAGTCCGTCATATGTTGCGCTTGTATCAGAAGTATAAACTGTTCCACTTGACCACATTTCTGCGATTGTCCAATCGTCATTTATTCCGACTTCAATTTCATAGGCCATTTGTTTTGTTATTGTATCTGTATATGACCAATAAAAGATCGGGCGTTGATTAACAACATGCAGATAGTCTTCATCGCCAAGATTTAGGTTTTCAGGGTAAGGCTTATCTATTGAGATGGAAGAAACTAAACCAAAATATATTCTTACTCCATCAAGATCAACAAAATAATAGGCAGTGTTAATCGAATCAAAATATATTCTTTCCGGTATTTGGGCATTGTTTTCTTGGCTAAGCAGTGGACTCTGTATGACAATATACATTTCGGGAGATGAAATAGCGCTATTTTCGTAAATATTGTTTTGGAAGTCTGCATCCGCTAATACAAACGAAGGAGAAATAAATAAAAGTATGGCTAATATAATTATCACTTTATAATAACTCTGAATATTTATTGGTCTTATCATCCAATTCCAAATATATAGAAGAATAAGCAACCAATCTATCTTTATTCTTTCTTTAATATATATAATTATTGATGTTTGTCAAGTAAACGGACTGGGTGGCGCACCCCTTGGGGTGCGGAAATGTTCTGTCCGTTAATTCGTAGCCCATCCGCTTGCGGTGGGATTGACGGATTAATCAGTGGAGTCAATGTTTAATGCCGCCCCTTCTTTGCCATGATAAAACCGATAACTACTCCATCTCCATGCCTCAGTTTCATTATCGGATTATAATAATTATATTATTCCATGTAAAGGGCAATTATCAGGCGAATTGTAAAAAACCCACCCAATGGGTGGGATACGAATTTACGAATTTGGAGTAATTGCCCACTTGGGCTTATCTGGGAAAGAATTGAGAAATAAGCAAGGAATTGACATTTATATTTGTTAATCTTATGTCCCCGGATTGATCAAAACCTTCAAGATAAAAGCAAATAGGAAAAGAATTAATATCAGTAAAATAATGAATATATAAGTAAGGACTATCGTGCCCGCCGTTTTTCCCGGCGATTCTCTAAAAAATAGATATAATGATAATGCCTCTGCTATTGGTACCAATACCAAACTTATTAGCATACTATTCATACTTGCCTCGATCATTGCTTGGTGATCAAACGCACGACCTTGTTGAATAATTAATCCAAACAATATCATCTGAATTGCCATCATTATACCTATCCCAATTAGCACACAAAAAAATGACTTCCAATAGGAGAGGTTTTGAAACTTAAACAATCTTGTAGCAAAGTACATAATATAGGCTTTGATAAATGGAAATGCTGCAAATCCAATCAATATTAACAATGAAATAAGGATTGTCGGCAGGATATCTATATCGGATTGATTCACTTTATCACTCTGAAATAATGCTTCTTTTTAATCAAGTACAGAATAACTGCCCCGCCCACTACCCAATGAAATACAGTCATTAAACCATAAAGCAAGGTATTAAATTCGGGCGACATAAAATTCGAGTAGCCCGGCATAACCGATTCATAAACTTCCATCATTTCGAATGGAAAGAAAATGTAAAACAGATATGTGGATGCCATAAGCAACATACTGTAGGCAGATACAGCTATTCCAAGCATCCTGCCAAACTCTTTTCTCTGTATGAGCCACACAAACAAAGTGATATGAATCCCCATCTGTATCAAACTGTATAACAGGGCAGGGAAACCGGTAACCACATAAGTGCCAAAGATGAGCATGGGATTTACAATGGTCATTATAGATCCCAATATTGCCATACCGGTTAGGATTAAAATAAATATCAAACCAACAGGATATTTCTCTTTTTGTTCAGTAGACGACTGATCTATCACCGATGTATTGTTGGGTAGAGGATTTGCTGGGTTTTCTTCGTTCATAATCTAGTAACTCTCATCTGATACGCTTAACTATTAAATCCATAATAAGGTAAATTGATTCTTCCATCAATTTAATTTTCAATATTTATATAGGGATTAAAACCTTCTTGTCCTTGAATGGGTGGCGCACCCCTTGGGGTGCGGAAATGTTCTGTCCGTTAAGTCTTAGTAGGTCAGGAACCACTTCCTGACGGAACAAAATTTCATGGTAACAGTTACACCTTCCCTATTTTGTTTTGCTATTTTTGGCCTGTCGCCTTTCTCTCGCTTTGATTCGATGACATTCCTTACACCTACAATGCCTATGACCCTGTAAAGGTCCATGTGTTGGGTCTTCTGGGAACTCAGTTAATGGTTTCCAAATGTCACATGTTGAACAAACTTTTCCCTTAACCCCTTTTTCAATAACGATAGCCATGTAGTGGCTCCTTTCCATCTTCTAAATAATTATAGCATTGTATATCAGGAGACCAAAGGTCCTGACTTACCCAATCTACCTATTATACATTTAGATTTAATGAAATATTCCAAAAATCAACATTATTACCTATTTGGGGGTGTAGAATGTTCAGTGGATGAACAATGAGATAAATAAAACCCGCAGAATTTAGTAGGGAAGAACCCAAAGTCCTGACCTTTCGGGCGGGACGACGCGGTTCTGCCAATTATATTTTTACGCGCCGTCAGGAACCCCTTCCTGACGAAATTAAATTTCATGGTAACAGTTTCACCTTCCCTACTTGGCTTGGCTATTTTGTGCCTGTCGCCTTTCTCTCGCCTTGATTCGATGACATTCTTTGCACCTACAATGCCTATTACCCTGTAAAGATCCATGTGTTGGGTCTTCTGGAAACTCAGTTAATGGTTTCCAAATGTCGCACGTTGAGCATACCTTTCCCTCAACTCCATTTTTGACAACTATGGCCATTTAGAATTCCCTTTCTATTTTCAATATAAATGAGATTTTGCAAATTGGCATATTATCCCACATTTTCTTTAAATATCCGTTTTTTCCAATCACCAGTCCGAAGATTTCGTTCAATTTCCATCTCCACTCGGGATTCAATATCATCATAATCGCCATTATGACTATAATGTATTCTATTGCACCTTTCGCATTTTAGGTCGCTTCTAATACCATCATATGTGGTATTACATATCAATTGCATATCGCAGACTGGGCAAAAGCTCGCTACTCGGTCAAGGGTATTCATGTTATCGTATTTCCATCTCCATTTTACTCCCAAGAACATGTCTTCATTATATTTCAAAAAATCGGGACCATTAGTTAAATTTGATGTTTCCTTTTTTGCATCACTCCTTTTGAGCAATCTAATCATGTAAAATATTACAATTAAAATTCCAGCATAAATAAATATTCCTGGTACGGCAATTGGATCGATCAAATATTCATATATTAGTGTTAAAATATGCCATATAAAATCTAGTATGCTTTCTAAGAAAAATGAAACCGAATCAATTTGATTCAAAATTAATGCAAGTATTAATCCACCGATGACTGTTGAAATAATTCCTGTTTTCAAAGGAGATAACTTCATAATATTTTTTAAATTCATAAATCTAATAACTGTTTAATTTAATGTGGTCGCAAACACGCTCGTCTGCCCCTTCTTTTTCTTTAAATCATTCCCAATAAATAAACACTACAATAGGAATAAACAAGGCGTTTTCTGTCCCTTTCTATCAACAAAAAATATAGTAATCAAATACAATTTCACTACGACATCACCGTTAATTCTTCCCACACATCTTAATTATGAAACCAATAATACAAAAACAGAAATTACAGTTTCGCCACTGATTTAATAGTCAAAAGTGAAAAATGACGGAACGAACCCATTTTAGTCGTAATCTAATGGAGGTAATTAACTTACAAGGATTTTTTTAAATTAATTATGAAACAAACAGATTCTGGATGGCGGCTTGCATATCGGCAGTCCTGAACGGCTTGGGAATGTAGCTGTCGACCCCTTGTTCGCGAAGCTCGGCTTTGGATTCATGTATATCCCAGCCGCTGGTCAGGATTATTTTGATATTTTTATCGATACTTTTGATATGTTTCGCCAGTTCAAGTCCACTGATTCCCGGTAAACCCAGATCGGTTATTAATAAATTGAACCGTTCCCGGCCGCAAAGTTTCAGCACTTCTTCCCCGCTTGAAGCTTTGGCTACCTTATAACCTTGAGCAGTCAGGAGTTCATACATAGTGGTCTGAAGATCGAGACTATCTTCGGCAATTATAATTTTCAGATTTAGATTATTTTTGCTACTAACATTTCGTTGCTTTTTTTGGGAATCAGCCATGTCGATAATCGGCAGCATGATAACAAAAGAGGTTCCTTTGCCAACTACAGAGTTAACGGTTAAACTCCCGCCGTGATCTTCGATAATTTTCTTGCACAGCGGCAACCCCAAACCGGTCCCATGTTCACCTTTGGTGGTAAAAAACGGAGTAAATACCTTTTCTAATAAATCGGCCGGTATCCCGGTCCCGGTATCTACCAGCGATATCTGCACCGCTTGTTCCATACGACGACCGATAATAGAAAGCTTGCCGCCGTCAGGCATCGCATCAAGAGCATTAAGCAGAAGATTTGTGAAAACCTCTCTCAACTCCGATGGTTCTGCCGAGATCGTGATATTTTCCACCGGTTCTTTTTCCAGATTGATTTTGAGTCCAACCCTCTGAACCAGTCTCTCCCAGCGCGGCTGTATCATCTCAATCGAGTCATCTATCAGTCTTTGCAGATCGATCGTTTCTTTGATTCCTTTTCTGTCCGATTTGGCCAACTGCCTCAGACGTTTCAGAATCTCGCCCGAATCAAGCGCCGAGGTTTCAATCAGTCGGGCATCTTTGATGATTTTATCGATAAAAACATCGCCCGCTTTTGATTCTGTTTTCTGCAAAATAAGCTGACTTCGTCCCAGAATTGCACCTATAACATTATTCAGATCATGAAACACTCCGCCGGCCAGCTCTCCCAGCGTTCTAATATTTTCTATTGATGAAAATTTGTTATGCAACTGCTCCAGTTGTTCTGACAATAACTCGATTTTATGACGATTCAATAATTTCTCATGTTGGTTCGATAAAAACCTGACAATCGTATCAAGCTCGACCTGATACTTATTAAGGTAATTACCGGTCAATGGCGAACCGATATTCAAGAAACCATAAATAGCATTTCCGGTTTGTATCGGTAATATCAAATTAGAGCGGACCCCTTCTTTGAATAATAAACTGGATATTTTATTATCCAAATTAGAAGCGGTTAGTTCATCAAAACGGGATTGCCCGGTATCAATTACAGCTTCAAACCATGTTCCGCTAATGGGAAATGTAATATTTTTTTGAAGTAAAGAATTCTTACCGGATGATACCAAACCTTCAATCTGCATTCTATTCTCAAGAGGATAAAATCGACTGATAGAAATGTGATTGATTATAATCGACTCGTTCAGAATAGAAAATAGGTAATCGGCCAGACTTTGCTGGGAACATTTGGCGTCCGTCATTTTTTCAAGCGATCTGAATAGCTGCCGCCAATTGGAAACCGGTGAAAAATGCCGAAAAGACAGTTTGGCAAGAATCTGTTTTAGCTCCTCAAGGAATTGTGCCGTTTCATACGAATTTACATCCGGTATCTGACCGGTTAAAAGATAATCAAAATTTTCATCAACAGTCCCGCCGATAGTATAACGAACAAGCGGCGCGTAATTTAAGGCGGTCGTATATTCAGGAACGACCGTTAGCGGTGAATAGAGTATATCTTCATTTATCAATCCGGCATAACTTTGAGCAGCCTCACCCTCCAGAGCTTGAGGAGTCGTTTCAAAGTCATTAATACCTCCAGCTGCTTTTCTTAATACAAAGGTATCACCACTACCATGATAAAAAGCAGCCGACCCTCCCCCAATTGTCTCAACAATCCACTCTGGCAATAAGCAGAGAAATGAATCAAAAGATTTTTCCGAAGATATTTTATCAAGCAGACTTGAGGCCAGACTTTTCGTTCTTATAGTCTGCTCGCCGATCTCACTTAAATGAGAAAAATATTCACCCAAATTATATTTTTTGAGAAGTTCGCTTCGATCAAATTTTACTATATCATGAGGGCTCCCCAAAAAGCCGCCAATAATGCTGTTCTCGGCCAGAATAGGTATAAACAGATTCTCTTCGACAGCGATCTCTTTTGGGGCCAGTTCAAACCTTTTATAGTAGCTTTTATTGAAAAACCCGGTCGAATATTTTGCGGGCAAATCTTCCGGCGGTATATACAAATACCTTATTTCCTTGGAATTTAAAATCCTGTCCGAAGCGGAATAAAATAGATTGGGTAGAAGCGAGCTAACAAAAAGAGATATTTTCTCGTAGCCGATATTGGACTCTGAAGACAATAATTGCGAATACTGATCTTCGCCAAGTATTTTTATCTTATGACTCATATGTTTTATTTTTCGTATTGTTGGTCAGCGGGTCAATCAAGCTGTCTCTTCCGACTTAATAATCGTTTAGCAGGTTGACAATATCGTTGGATGATTCTTCCATTCTGGAAATAATTCCATTGGAATCACCATCCATTTGGGGACCCTTGATCCTTAAAATCTCAAGAGAACCCTGAAGTTTGGTCATAGGGGCTTTTAAGCGGCGCAGCAGGTTGTTGTCCGATTTGTTAGACCTGAGTATAACCTTTGTATTTCCGGTTGTGGTCATCATCCGGGTTAGTTGCTGCAGTTTTATCGAATCGGCGATTTTGGCAGCAATCGTTTTACAAAAGCTGATTGCTGTCGAATTATAGGAAGTTCGCTCCCAGGCTCTCATCTCGCCCAGGGTTATAATTCCAAAGGTCCGGCCACTAACAACAATAGGAACAATAAGAGCTGATTGAACGCCCGGAAAAACCAGTGAGTTAACTTCGCTCTTCTCCATTCGGGATTCGATATCATTTTGATTTATTAAAAGCAAGCGACCTTCTTCGGCTACGACCTGGTGCCAATAGGTCAGCTCTCTTGATAATATTGAATCGTCAGTATTCAAATCTGCCATCGGACGAATTGTTTTAATGGCAGAGGTTTTTAATTTTGTCCGGAAATCATCAAGCAGGGAAATTCTTACCATAGTAGTGCTTAAATTGTTAATTATAGAATCAACCGCCGCTTGAAGTAAATATTCGATATCGGTCGCTTTCCTCACCGCAGATTCAAACCCGTTGATCGCCGCTAAACATCTGTCCCGCTCGAATATTGAACGTTGATTCAATTCCGCTTCAATCGCCGAGGTCATTGAATAGGCCATAACTTCAGTAAGCAGCAGATCTCTACGCCCAAAATGAGAGGCGGCCGAATGCCCCAGAGTCATAATCGCGACAACGCGGTTATCAATAATTATTGGCTGGGTAATTAGACTGCACTGTCCGCAACCGATAAACATTGAATCAGCCACTTGATTGCCGACTTCATTTATATTATCAATTAGAATCGGCTTTTTCTCAGATAATGTTTTCCTGAAATGAGAGTTTTTCATAATTGATGAATTGCCCCCATCCAGTAGAATATTGCCATTAATACCAACCGTATATACTTTTGGATTGGTTTGCTTTTTTCCTAAAATAGCCAATGAGAAATATTCAGCCCCAACTGCCTGATTGAATAGTCGATGAAACAGCGGAAGATTTAAACTTATCGAATTTTTGGTAGCTAGTATGTTTTTTATATGTCCCGAGTACTGCCAGCATTTGAAATAGAAACGCTCTTTCTTGTTTATATATTCGTTGTTAAGGCGATTCGTTAAAATTCTGGTTATGCCGTCCAGCGATTTTCTTTCCGCATCGGTAACAATTTCCCCATTTTCTTTTCTGAATAACACAATAATTTGGGCCTGATTATTAATCATAATCTGAAGATAATAATCAGATGGGAAACTGGAGATTATTTGAACCAATTGTTGCTTAGCATCGGCTGAAGAAAAATTTAAATTCTTTAATAATGATGCTTCATTCTCCTTCACAGCTTCAAAATCGCTACATACATATTTTTTCAATCGATTCTGTCTATTAAAAACAATATGGGCGCCGAATTTGAATTCACGAGAAATCATAAGCGGAATACGTTTTAAAACAGATTTCATATTTTGAGAATGAAAAATAACCTTCTCTATATCAAGAGAATTTGAAGAGCTCTCGGAATAATTAGTTTCTTTGGTTTCATGTCTTTTTCCTGGAAGCCAGATTGAGGCGCCAGCGATCATTAAGGTTACACCGGAGACGACTCCAATTCCAAGAGCCAACTCACGGAAAACCGGTTCAGATAAGAAAGGAACCGTATCAAGGAGATTTTGATGACTAATCAATTGAAGAAACGAAACAATACCGAGCACAGAAATCCCAAAAAATGTGTACCGGTAACTATCTTTGTTATTCTCAAAAGCCTTAACTTTTATTTTTGCCATAAGAACGAGTAACAATAAAAATATTGCACTAAAGAAAACGTCTATGATTAATTGCGACATAGTTTTACTCCCGGGAATAATCCCATATTTCAGCTATTCACTATAATTTTCGGCAAAAAAGGTAGATTTCTTAGCCCTTGAGAGAAAAGCTTTTAGGGGTTTTTATCAATAAAGGCTTGGATATCCCCCATAATAATTGGTCAGACACACCCAAATACTTTTCATGGAACATGTTATCTCCCCGTAACTTAACTCACGCTTTTCATGCCGGCACAGCGATTGCATAACCTTTTTGAAAAGGAATTGAAACTAATAATTACTTCGCTTCTGGCGAAAAGGAGGTCGGATGAAGAAAAGGTTATATATTCAAATTATTTCGCTTTTCTTAATGGCAATCGTGCTGGGATTATGGGGATGCGAAAAAAAAATGAGCGCACCAATCATCAACAGTAGTGAATATACGCCTACCATTGAAGATTATTTCCCTTTATCTGCTGGGAAGACGACCAAAATCGTTTCTATCAACACCGGTTATGAACCGAACATTATTATAAGGGAACAATTCGAATGCGGAGAAGGAGTCGATTTGGAAAATCAATCGATTTACCCATGGATTTATACAAATCTCGATTATTCATCAGTTGTTGATACTTCATATTTTTATCTGACAGAATCCGCATTATACTTTTATGAAACTGCCGATTCCGATCCTGAAAAAATTCTAGAGGAACCTCTGGAAGTCGGGCAAACCTGGCAACGATTTGGCAGTTCCACCGCTGACGCAAATAACTTATATAATAACATTCTTGACAGTCTGCTCTCCAAAGAAACAGGAGATACTGAAATAATCCAGGAGAATAAAGGCAATCTTCCTGATGATAATGGATTCTTTTCTGGTAAGATATACCCGACCTCCGGTTCAGGACTGATGACAATCGTTGCGATTGAAAACGTCCAATTGGAGAATGGAAATCTTTACCGGGATTGTATCAAAGTTCAGAATGAAAGAGGCGACAATACCAATTACTATTGGTATGCCAAAAATTACGGACTGATTAAATATATTATCGGTGCCACCATCGAAAGTTTGGCATTGGACAATACTCTGGATGGAATAATTGTCGGTGAGTACGATACCGGCGATAACATATTTCAATAACTATAGAGGTCAATTTAAAAAACCGGGTAGCAAAAGCTATCCGGTTTTTTTATCATAAATTACTATTCAAATTCAATATTTATCGCTGATGATTCTCTTTTCTAGCGATTGTGAGGTATCAACACCCAAATCAGAAATAAACCTATCGACCAGACTATTATTTATTATTTCAAAATATTGGTTAATAATAGTGATATTTTCAGGACAGCCTTGTGACCAAACTTCCCGAGAGCTATAATCATCTTTTAACTTTGTATCTAAATCTGCCTTCTTTATTTTCAACGACCCAAACAAAATCGCCGATTTCACGCCCAATCTTCTAGCGCTCTCCAACAAAACTCCGCTACCGATTTTATTAATAAACTTGTCTTGGCCGATTGAATCAGTTCCCAACATTAAAAGATCGGCTTTTGATAGCAAACCAGGAAGAAGCGCATCAACTGTAAATACAACTTCAATCCCAATATCAGAAAAAAACTGAGCCATTTTTCTGCCTTCGTTTGCCGGACGAGCATCAGACATATATATCTTGCTTATCCTTTTGCGATAAGATGTGATCACTTGTTTAACCAGACCGGAATTGCTATATGTTACGATTACAATTTTGCCGGTTGTTTTCGGAAATAAAACCGAGCTGTTTCTTATAATTATTCTGTCAATTGATGCGATATCTTTGATGAGCAGTGCAAGTTTTCTAGTAATTTTTGTTGCCTGTTTTTTATCAGAATTTAATTCTGAAATTATTTGATTGGCTTGATTGAGTCCATTGGCAACAATGGCCATCGCCGAGAATTTTTTCTCAACGGTTTTATTAAAATGGAGCAAGTGCCCCAAAGATTCAGAATCAAGATGTTTTTCTGATAAGTATTCCAGATTATAATTTAGAACCGACTTTAATATCTCCGATGACCCGGATTTATTATCTCTTAATATTTTTCGCTCAAAATCAGATTGGCTCATCCGACTACTTTTTTGTAGTTTTTGAAATGTACCTTGGCCGTTTTCTCAAGAACAGATACCCCATAACGACCAACCAGTTCCCGCCCGGCATCATCAACCAGGTTGCTGGCGCCTTTAGGAATATTGGCGTCAAATTGTCTCTTCATTCCGGCTATAAATTTTACAAACGCGGCCCGGGCAACAATCGAAGCCGCCGCCACCTGAACAATCGCTTCTCCCCTTACCATCTGATGCACCTTGATCTTTTTCCCTTCATCCATCAGAGCCTTTTCAATAAAATCTGAGCGACCAAATTTATCTGAGATGGCCAAATCAATTTCATTTTCAGATGCGACATTTTCGATAACCCGGCTATGCCCCCAGGCTAATAATTTATTCAGATTTTTGATTTTCTGGTAAAGCTGATTATATTTTTCAGGACCGATTACGACAAGAGTATGAACAAAATTATCGGTTATCCAATCTGATAGTTCTAAAATCTTTTTATCGGTTATCTTTTTTGAATCTCTGATTCCGTTCTGTAGCATACGGTTTGCTTCCGATTCATCGGCTAGAACACCGGCAATCACCAGGGGGCCAAAAAAGTCGCCCTTTCCCGATTCATCAATGCCGAGAATTTTCCCGGCTACTAAATTATTTGCCGGCCCGCTCAATATATTCGCCGGTTCGGGTGTCAATTTTGATTTTATCCCCTTCCTTGATAAACGGCGGCACCTTCACCTCAAGGCCGGTTTCGACCTTGGCCGGTTTGGTTATATTGGAAACCGAATCGCCCTTAGCGGCCGGTTCCGATTCAATAACGGTCAGAATTACCGAGGCCGGAAGTTCTATTGATATCGGATCACCCTTATAAAGCAAAACATTATATTCCAAATTCTCAAGCAGATACCATTTGGTATCACCGAGAACCTCACCGGAAATCATAATCTGCTCAAATGATTTGGAATCCATAAAAGCAAACTCGTCATTCTGAGAATATAAATACTGCATATCTGTATTAATAAGATCCGGTTCGTCAAATGACTCAGTCGTCAAAAATGATTTTTCAACTACAGAGCCGGTCAGAAAATTTTTCATTTTTACTTTGATATGGGGGCGGCCGCGACCCATTTTTACATGTTGAAAATCGACAACGGCATAAGGGCTTCCCTCATACATCAATTTTTTACCTTTGCGTAACTCACCGCTATTTATCATTAAACCTCCAGTATTTATTATTTAGAAAGATAAATATAGACTATAACTCTAAAACAGGCAACTGATTTATTCCTGATAGTTCTCAATCAAACGCTTGTCGACCAATTTTGACTCAGCGATTACCAGAGGAAGCGAAATTGAGAAGATGGTGCCGCCATCAGGATTATTTCTAAAATCAATAAACCCCTTATGCAGCGAAATGATTTTCTGAGCCAGCGGCAAACCTAAACCGGAACCGGATGGACTGCCAGAGTAAAACGGCGTGAAAATATTATCTTTGTCGGTCTCTGATATCCCTGAACCGTTATCTACTATTTCTAATCTGAAATTTTCATGCGATTGAATATATCTGATCTTTATTTCACCAATTCCAGTATCATACGATTTACAGGCATTATCAGTTATATTTGACACCGCCTGCTTCAACAGCAAAGGATCACCTTGTACAGAAATAGTATCATCAGAACTTGATTCAAAAATAAAGTTTACATTGGGAAAACGATGTTTGCTTGATTCAACAATCTCATTGACAAATTCAGTGAGATCAATAATCTCAAAATTAGCATGAAGCGGTCGGGCAAAATCAAGAAAGCGGGCAATAAGAGCCTCCGCCTGCATCGCTTCTTTGGTAAGGAAATTGATATTTTTCATGGAGTTTTCATCGACTACTCTTTTTTCAATCAACCTTGCAAAACCGACAATGGCCGCAGTCGAATTACGCAGTTGATGAGCCAATCCAGCCGACATTTCACCAATGGTGGCCATCCTTTTGTTGAGTTCCAACTCTTCAAGAATCGTGATAAACTCAGTTTGATCATTTATAATAATGGCACAACCGATATTGTTACCAGAGCTATCAATCAACTGCGATATTGATACAGCCAACACCATTTTCTCACCATCTTTTGAAACAATTCTGATCTCCTGATTGGTAAAAATCTCATTGATGTTAAAATACCGATTTATCAAACTATTTAATTCAGGGTGATCTGAAACCATATTTTCGTATGCTGTTCCTATCAAAGAGGAGATTTGAAGATCTAATATATTACCCGCGGCGCGATTGATAGTTGAAATATTCCCGTCAGCATCAAGAGTAATTATTCCAGCATTGATCGATTTTAGAATATAATCATTATAAACTTCCAGATCGGCGGCTCGTTGCATTACAATCTTATTGAGCGCAACCAATTCACTTTCCTTTTTACGAAGTTCTTTAATTATTTCTTCATATGAACCGATTAGTTGGCCGACCTCATCTTCATTGTTTTTATCATAATGTCCCGATTTTTCCGCTTCTTCTTTTAACCGATCAAATGGGTACAAAACGGTATGAATCAATCGGATAGAAACAAACACAATTACAATTGCAGTCAGGAAACCGAAAAAGACCAGAATCCTCATTGCATTTTCTATCGGTCCCAGAATACTGCTTGGCTTGGAAAGAATTACCAGATATTTGGAACCAAGATGTTCGGTTGGAAAAAGAAGCTGATAGCTATTGCTCCCGCTTTGATGACGATAAACCGGCTGGTTGGTCAGCAAATCGGTCAACTCCGCTGAGACAAAAGTGCTGTCGATATTCAGGAATGTTGAATCAAGGCCTGCTTCATTTTTTATGGCGATAACTCGTTGGTAATCCAATTGTATGATATCGATTCCAATAAGTGCATACTTTTCTTCGATGTTTTGTTTCAAGCCTGACGGCAAGACATCTCTATTGAGACGGGTCATCGAATTCGATACAATAACGGCAGCCTCGGTTAGTTCTTCCCGAATTTGTTCCTCCACCGTCTGCCCCACCCGATAAAGAGTATAATGCGCGGCTATATCAAGTATTGCCAATAAAAGAACAATAAGAATCAGACCCAGCCGTATTTCCAGCCGGAATTCTTTTGATTTTGGTTTTTTACTCATCTATATAATTATCGACACGGAATCGATTTAGATTAAGAGAAGTTACAGCCTGTCTCAGGCAAAGAAGAAATTATTCAAATAAAATGAGATGATACTGTCGCCATAAATTATGGCAATCAGAGCAGCCGCTGCCAAAAAAGGACCAAATGGTATCACCCGGGTAGTACGAATATTTTTGGAGACAATCATTAAAACTATCGAAACAAAAAGCCCGATTACCGCTCCGCCAAAAAATATCAAAACCACTTTCTGCCACCCAAGAAAAGCGCCAAGCATCGCCGTCATTTTGATATCTCCCCCTCCCATACTCTCTTTTTTGAATAACCAGTCGCCCAGAATAGCAATCAGATACAAAACGCCGCCGCCGACAACCAAGCCGATCAGGGCACTGATAATTCCAATACTATCGGGCAAAAACGAAACGGCCAGTCCTATTACCATTCCGGGGAGTGTGATTGAATCGGGGATTATCTGAAAATCGATATCGACAAAAAATATTACGATCAAAGCCGATGACAGAAAACTAAAGATCAAAAAGTTATAGTTTACACCAAATTGATAAAAGAAAAACAGCCAGGCGAAACCATTTAAAAGTTCAACCAGTGGATATCTGATTGAAATCTTTGTCTTACACGAGCGACATTTTCCGAGCAAAATCAGATAACTTATAACCGGAATATTGTCGTAAAATTTAATCGGTTTTTTACATGATGGGCAGTACGAACGGCCAAATACAAATTTCTTTTCCCGCGGTAATCGATAAATCAACACATTCAGAAATGAACCAATCGATAGCCCGATAACAAAAACCCAAATAAATAAAAGATAGTCATTCATAAGTCTATCTATCGGTAAAATCTAACTTATCTGAATTCCCCAAGAAGCTGCATTACCAGAGCCGAAATAACCGGGGCGGCATTTTCGGCCCGCAATATCCTTTTGCCCAAAGAAATTATCTCCGAGCCGTTTTCTCCGGCCAACTCCAATTCACCTCTGGAAAAACCAGATTCCGGACCAACAATCAGGGTTATATCAGAATCACCCTTAATTAATTTCAATTCGTACAGGTTTTTATTGCCTCTGGGATCGAACAATAGTATCTGATTGGAATTATTTATCTGCTCAAAAAGTTTATCAAATTTAACAGGCTCTACAATCTCGGGAAGAAGCGACCTTTCACACTGTTTCATTGCAGCCATGGCTACCTGGTTCCATCTTGCCTGGCGACGATTCAGACGTTTGGAATCATCCAGTTTCAGCTTAGATTTTTCAGTCAGCAACGGAATAAAACGGCTGACACCAAGCTCAACCCCTTTTTGAATGATCTCATCAAATTTCGCTCCGACCGACAGACCGGAAGCAAGCGTCACAAAACTTGATGGCTCTCCAAAATTACGGGCGCGTGAGATGATACTACACAGTAGTTTCCCTCCCGATGATTTTTCTATCTCGCATCGATAACAGTTCCCAACACCATCAACAACTCCCAGGGCATCACCTTTTTTTAGACGCATGACCTTGCTTATATGATGAGCCTCAGTTCCGCCCAGTATCAGTGAATCCGTCTCGATATTCTCAGGTTTTGTATAAAACAGGGCCATAATTATTTAAAAACGGTAAAAGCTATCCAGCCACCCTCATTGATTATCTCATAACTGTCTCGACCGCATTTTTTTAGTTTAGAAACTATCGGCCCCTCGTCCTTGGCCAATAAGCCAGACAAAACAATAATACCACCCGGTTTCGTGCAATTGTCAATTCGATCATACAGTTCTAAAATCGTTTCTTTGATAATATTGGCAACAAAAAAATCGTACGGTTTTTCTTTTTCGGCGATTTCAACCGAACCGGTTTCATATTCGATTTTTTCTGCGACATTATTAATTACAATTGTCTCCCAGGCATTATCGATTGCAATCGGATCAATATCGGCGCCTTTAACTCTGGTCGCTTTTTTCTTGGCCGCCAATACAGATAGAATCCCATTCCCGCAACCAAGATCAAAAAAGCTGTCACCTTCCTTTAAATGCTTCTGTATTGCCCTGATACATAATCGAGTCGATTCATGGCGCCCGGTTCCAAAAGCCATTTTGGGTTCAATGATAAGATCGATATAATCTTTATTCGGAATCGAAACCCACGGCGGTCGGATAACAACATCATCCAAAAATATCGGCTGAATAGAATCGCGAAAAAATTGAACCCACTCAATATCAGGGACATCTTTTAATCTAATGCTATTTTCCGAAAATTCGAAATCTGATTCAATTGAATTGATATACTGATACAGTTCTTTTTGAAAGCCGGGGGGAATATTATCCGGAAGATAAAATTTAATTCCAATCAAATCGGAACCTTCCTCATCCTCCAATATCAATCCACTGGCCAGATTCTCAATAATATAATTGCAGACAATTTCGTCGATAGATTTCGGTACGGCCAGGCTGACTTCAATATACTTCCCAGTCCGCTCCGAATCGTTTTGCACAATTATATCCCCAGAGATTCTTTTAATTTCTGAATAAAAGATTTATCAGATTTTGGCGGCACAAAAGATGGCGACTTACTAAGTTGATTTAAAATTCGTTTGTCTTCAGATGACAATTTACCCGGTGTCCAAACCATAATCTGAACCAACTCATCGCCGGAACCATAAGAATTCAAATGCGGGATCCCTTTTCCTTTTATTTTAAAAACCCGGCCACTTTGACTTCCTGATGGGATTTTCAATTTATGGCTGCCATCTATAGTAGGTACCGATAGCTCACCACCAAGAGCTGCAAGCGTAAACGAAATCGGCATCTGGCAAACAATATTATCTCCCTGACGGGTGAATTGGTCATGCTCTGTCTCATCAAAAATAACAATCAGATTTCCGGACTGACTGCGATTTATACCAACATTTCCCTGACTTTCCAGCGTCATATAATTACCTGCTGATACGCCAGCCGGTATCTTGACATTTACCGTATGCATATCTCTGATCCGGCCCTCACCGCCGCATGCGGTACATGGCTTGGCAATAATTTCGCCAGCGCCCCGACATCGTTGACAGGTCCGCACCTGCTGCACCGTACCGAGAAATGTCTTTGAGATTGTCCTGACTTGACCATGCCCCTTGCAGTCGGGACAGGTGGAACGTGCATGGCCCGGCGCCGCTCCCGATCCATTGCATTCATCACAGGTTCCCAGGCGAGCCACTTTAACCTTTTTCTCAATTCCCTTGGTAATCTCTTCTAAAGTCAGCGATATTCTGATCTTGAGATCTTCGCCCCGGCTTCGTCGTTCATACCCTCCGCCACCAAACACATCGCCAAAGCCAAAATCAAAACCGCCTCCGCCACCCCCGCCGCCAAAATCGCGCATAAAAGCACGAAGCGCATCGCTCAGATCGAAACCGCCAAACCCGCCAAAACCTTCAAATCCACCGCCACCTCCGGCACCGGACAGACCGGCATGACCGAACTGGTCGTACATTTGGCGTTTTTGCTGGTCCTTCAAAATCTCATAAGCTTCGGCCGCTTCCTTAAAACTATCCTCAGAGGTCTTATCGCCCGGATTTCGATCAGGATGATATTTCATTGCCAGTTTCCTGTACGCCGATTTCAATTCATTTTCATCGGCCGTCTTTGAAACTCCGAGAACCTCGTAATAATCTCTTTTATCCATCAAGTGTTACTTTATATTATCTTCGTAAGAGATATTTATGTTTCTATTTATCTTTTTCGTCTTCAACTACTTCAAAATCTGCATCAACCGCGCCGTCATCTTGTGGAACTTCCTGTTCGGCTTGCTGCTGCCCGGAATCAGAACCTGGTTGAGCTTCCGGGCCATCCGGACCAGCCTGTCCTTCAGCTGCTTGCTGTTCAGCGGCCTGTTTGTACATCTCCTCGGCCAGCTTATGCGACGCCTGTACCAGCTCTTCTTTGGCCTGATTTATCGTCTCTGCTGAATCCGATTTGAGAGCCTCTTTCAGCGCTTCTATTTTCTCTTCGATATTTTTCTTCTCATCTTCAGAGACCTTATCGCCATGTTCTTTCAATGTTTTTTCCGACGAATAAACAAGCTGGTCGGCCTCGTTGCGAGCCTTGATCAAAGCTTCCTTTTGGGTATCTTCTTCTGCGTGCACCTCAGCATCTTTTACCATTTTTTCAATCTCTTCGTCAGAGATACCGGATGAAGTCTGAATCTTGATAGATTGCTCCTTGCTGGTCCCAAGGTCCTTGGCAGAGACATGAACAATACCGTTGGCATCAATATCAAATGCGACCTCGATCTGCGGCATACCGCGCGGAGCGGCAGGAATTCCGACCAAATCAAAACGGCCAAGCGTCCGATTATCAATCGCCATTTTCCGCTCACCCTGCAAAACATGAATATTCACTGCTGGCTTATTATCTGACGCGGTTGAAAATATCTGTGTTTTCCTCGTCGGGATTGTTGTGTTTCTTTCGATCAATGTCGTCTTGACCCCACCAAGCGTCTCAATACCAAGCGATAACGGAGTGACATCAAGTAGAACAACATCTTTCATATCCCCGGCCAAAACGCCACCTTGAATGGCGGCACCAATCGCAACCACTTCATCAGGATTGACACCTTTATGCGGCTCTTTGCCAAAGATCTCTTTGGCGATTTCATGAACCTTCGGCATCCTTGTCTGACCGCCAACGAGAATAACTTCATCAATATCGGAGGCGGTTAATTTGGCATCAGAAAGAGCCATCCGGCACGGACCAACGGTTCTTTCAAGCAGGCTCTCCGTTAACTGTTCCAGTTTGGCGCGAGACAAAGTCAGATCAAGATGCCTCGGACCAGACTGATCGGCAGTCACAAACGGAAGATTTATATTTGTTTGCATCGTTGTTGACAGTTCGCATTTCGCTTTTTCCGCCGCCTCTTTCAAACGCTGAAGAGCCATCCGGTCTTTGCGAAGATCGATCCCCTGCGATTTCAAAAATTCGTCAGCCATCCAGTCGATAATTTTTTGATCAAAATCATCACCACCAAGATGACCGTCACCTTTGGTAGAGCGCACTTCAAAAACGCCATCGCCCAGTTCAAGAATTGAGACATCAAAAGTGCCGCCACCAAGATCATATACAGCAATCCGTTCATTCTTTTTCTTCTGCAATCCATAGGCAAGCGAGGCCGCCGTCGGCTCGTTGATTATTCTTAAGACTTCCAGTCCGGCAATTTTGCCGGCATCTTTGGTCGCCTGCCTCTGGGAATCATTAAAATAGGCCGGAACGGTGATAACCGCCTGGGTGACCTCAGCACCAAGATAATCCTCAGCCGTTTTTTTCAATGATTGAAGAATCATCGCCGAAATCTGAGGAGGAGCATATTTTTCGCCACCGGCAACAATAACTACTTCACCGGAGCTGCCCGGTTCTACCGTATATGGAACAATTTTTTCCTCTGCCGCAACTTCGTTATGTTTCCGCCCCATAAAACGCTTAATCGAAAATACTGTATTTTCAGGATTGGTCACCGCCTGCCTTTTGGCGGCAGAGCCAACCAGTCGTTCTCCTGATTTGGTAAAAGCAACTATCGATGGCGTCGTTCGGCCACCTTCATGATTCGGGATTACTACCGCATCGTTTCCCTCGAGAACCGCGACGCATGAATTAGTCGTACCCAAATCAATTCCGATTATTTTACCCATCTCTTATCTCCCTGTATTACTATTACTTATTAGCTATATATAATGCTACACTTCAATATCAATTTTCTTCGTCTTTATCTTTATCAACACCCTTGCTGACTGTCACTTTGGAAAAACGAATCACCTTATCTTTTACCTTGTATCCCCGGGACACTTCTCCGGCGATGATACCATCTGCAAACTGATCCGATTCAACCTGCATCACAGCTTCATGCAAATTAGGGTTAAACTCCTGGCCAACCGCATCAATCGGTTCGACTCCCTCTTTTCTCAATAGTTCATTTAACTGCTGATATATAAGCTTGGTTCCTTTTTTAAACGACTTTACATCAGATTCTTCAGATGACTCCAACGCCCGCTCAAAATTATCAACAACTTCAAGCAACGGAGATATTAAACCTTCCCTTGCCGATTGAATCATCGATTCATAAAGTCGGGCATTCCGCTTTTTGTAATTATCAAACTCAGCCACCAACCGAAGATAACGATCTTCCTGTTCCGATATTTTATTCTCTAACTCTTCAATTATATTCTCCGGAGTCTTTTCTTCAGGTTCGGCTTCAGCGTCACTCTTCTTGTCTGCTTTTTCGACTACATCTTCTTTTTCTGATTTGGAATCCTGATCGGCAACTTCTTCCTTTTTTTTCTTATCCTTGTCGCTCATAAACTCCTCATTTTTTATCTGAAAGGGCATCGGTTAATGATCTGGCAGTATATTGCACAATCGAGACCAATTTAGAATATGGCATTCTCGTCGGTCCGATAACTCCGATGGTTCCCGATATTTTCCCGATTTTATAACTCGATGTGACCAGCGAACATTCCCTTATTTCACTAATTGGATTTTCACTACCAATTGTAATAATGATCCCCTCCCCGGTCGATTTGGACTCCATAAAACTTTGGAGGACATTTTTTTCTTCGAGCAGTTTGATTATATCGGTCAACCGCTCACGATCGGCGAATTCAGGCTGAATTATTAGATTGTCAGTTCCGGTAACATGAAGTTTCTCGCTTAGCTTGCCATCCCAAATCTCAGTTTCCGAATCGATAAACATCTTAATTAATTTAGGGGAGCAGGCAGTATCGTTTAGCCGGTCGGATAGTGTATTTTTTATCTGCCCCAAAGTCAGTCCGGCCAGCCGCTCATTAAGAACCGACTCCATTAATTTCAAATCAACGGTATTTACTTTTGATTCCACTTCAAGCAGTATTGTTCGAGCCAGGCCAGATTTAACCGCAACTACCAGCAGTATTTTCCCCTCGGCAACTGGGATTAATTCAATTCCGGATAAGACGCCTTCTTCAAATTTGGGTGAAATGCTTATCCCAAGCTGATTGGTAATATCACCGAGTACCTTGCTGGTCTGCCCGAGAATTGTATCGATACCACGATTTGCCGGGCTTGAGATCATTTGTTGGATTATCGTTTTTTCTGCCGATGACAGCGGCGCCGGCTTAAGAAGCATATCGACAAAAACCCGGTAACCGGCATCGGTTGGAATTCGCCCGGCCGAAGTATGCGGCTGGCTTATAAGGCCCATCTCCTCCAAATCCTGCATCGTATTCCGGATAGTCGCCTGGGATAGACCCATAGCATATTTATTGGCAATCACCCTGGAACCGACCGGATCGGCCGTTAGGATATAATGGTCAATCAGATTCTGAAGAATCTCTCTTTCCCGTTCGCTTAAATTTTCGAATGCCATCTTACTTCTTTAAATCCAATAACTTAGTACTATTTTACAAAGATCACAAAAGACCTTTTTTGGCAATCTCCTTACTCGAGTGCTAATAAAGAGAATAAGTTATACAAGTCAAGCATTTATTTTGTTCGAATAGGAAGATTATATTGGGAAAAATCAGCGGTTTTTTAGTTTTACAACCGAATCATCGGGTGATCTCTGCAAGCGATTAGTTTCGCCGTTTTGATTCTGAGGTTTTATTGAATCGGAATCGGAATTTCCCGGTGAACTGTCTTTCTGACGGCCATCCTGTTTCTGCTCGGCCCGATCATCGATTCCATTGTTGTTCTTATCAACAAAATCATCATATCCCTGCGGGCGCTTTACATTAGCGCCACTGTCAGATGTACGCCCGGAATCATTGACAGAATTACCGGGCGTTACATTTTGATTTGTATTATCCGTTTTCTTTTTTGTCGTATCCTTCTCAATAGTGGCCATCGCCACTCCGGACATCAGTCCGGACAACAGAAAAGAAAGTGCTAATATCAGAGTAATTATTTTGTTCAAACAATTCATATTTATACCTTGCCAAAGCTAACTCCTGAAATTGTTATCGTCAACAAATAAATTAACTCTATCTTCTTCCCCGCGAAGATTTCGTTTCGCCGCCGTTGTCATTAGACTGACTACTTTTGCTCGATTTTGAATCAGAAGAGCCCGAAGTTGATTTTTTGCTTGTTGATGAACTCGATGTTTTCTGCGAACTCTGCTTTTTTACCTGCCCCGATGTACCTGAGCTTTTACCGGATGACGAATTTTCTTTTCGCGATTTTCCGGAATCGTTTATTTTACCTGACGATTTTGTTGAGCTTTTCTCATTTCCGGACGAGCGCTTTCTTTCTGATTGATATGTCGATGATGACTTACTGCTTTTACTCCTTTTGCTCTCATAGGTAGTGCCCGATTCGGATGATCTTTTCGATGTCGATTTATTCAATCTTGTCGAGGTTGCTTCTCGAGAATCATGATCGACTCTGTTCTTATAAACCGAACCGCCGGTTATACTCGCTCTTTTTGTATCCCAAACTTCTTTTCTAACCGTTTTCTTGGTTGCATAATCGGGATAGCCATTCTTTGCAGGATCAAGATATGCCTTTGTCCGGACATCACGGTACTTCGATTTTACACCAGCACGCGTCTTAATAATGGTATTGTCTAAAACCACCGATTTGCGTCTGAAAACATTTACTCTGTCTTCCCAGCAATATCCATAACTGTCATAGATTGTAACATAGTGCCATCCATAATAAATTCTCGGAATAAATAATGGCGCAATTCCCCAATATACGCCATCAATATAAACGGAGCCTCCCCAGGGGTAATCGATATAGATCATGCCGCACATATTCCAGTCGTTGTGGTAATAATTATGAACCGGTCGATAGTATTCCTCCTGCCATTCACTGACAGTAAACAAGGTCATATCAAAAGCGAGTGAACAGCCGTCGTCACAACCAAAATAAACAGCATTGATATAATCAAGAAAATCAAGTGGGTCACCGGTGGCAACCATATCGAACCCATTATCCCAATCCGGAATCCGAATCGGTGTGCGTGAGGCAACAACCTGAATATACTCGATCCCTTCCGGACCGCGCACGGTCAGATCATAATCATCTTGACTATTGGGGATCCTATAAATACGATCCCGCTCAATTTTGTCATCATCCCACTGATCTGACGGATATAAAAGATTTACATTACCGCGGGTGTCAATGTTATAGATAACTACATAGCAATCCTTATTGGCCCGAAACTGTATACTAATATTCTCGCCGTCATAATATTCATCGTCGTCGGTCCAGATTTCAACATCAAGATACCGATCGTACTTGATATACTGGGAATAGCTAACATTGTCCTCGTACCGCTCATACTGAGCGGCCGCCGGCAGCGACAGCATCGATATCATCACCGCCGCCATCAACAGTGTTATAAATTGCTTTTTCATGATATTTACCTCTTCTCTATCCTTAATGGATAATCTTTATTTCTTTGGTTTTGATATCTTGCTTTAAATAATTTTCGTCATGCTGTGGTCGGCTCAACTCCATCCGTCCCGGATCGGTCGTTGAAGTCTGATAACCCCAGTCAAAAGTAATATACTCAAAATTAGTATAATCGGCATCGGTGACCCTGATCTTGGCAAAATGATCATCTCTGGTCCAGACAACATAAGTATGACCAACAATTACCTCAGTCCAACCAACATACGACCAGCCATCGGATGGTGCATAACCGATCTCATCAAAATCTTCGGTATAACCCATATCCTGAAGATCAGTATCGACATCGACAGCATTGATAAAAAACGCTTCCAAACCGGCATCAAAATCAATATAAATATCGGCCACTATTGAGCTATACGAAACAACGGCACCTGTTGAAAGATCGAAGCCTGAGACAGCTGGGAAATATACATAATCATATAAATCCTGATCGTACCTCTCCGGGCGAGGCGTATCATAAACTGTCTCATATGAAAGTTCCGACTCATTACCGGCCAGATCGACCGCCGAAATTGCGTAATAGTATGTTACGCCATTATAAACATCATAATCGATATAGTCCTCATCAGGACTGGTCCCAATATTTTCATAGAGACCATCGGCTGAGCTTGAATACCAGATGCGATAATAATTTAAGTCATTATCCTGAACCGGCAGCCAATAGATATAAACCGCCTCATCGGCAGTCACTGAATAGACACCCTGTGGTCTGGATGGATATTCGTCGACCTCAACATATTGAATAACTTTTCGCTCTTCACAGCCAACCAGAGCGATTAAGACTAACAAAGCTAATGATGTAAGTATAATTTTCTTCATTGTAATTCTCCTTTTTTTGTTCATTTCTCATTTAATTTTTCATTCTGATATATTAACAATCAAATGTCATGCCAAAACATATAACTGTATGATATCCAACACAATATGAATATTTGACTGATGTTGATAGAATAATAAAGCACAAAATATGGTCATATTGCAAGATTGACGCACTAATATACGAATCTTTTTATTTTGAGAGGAATAGCGCTTATTTTCTACTTATTCCGATAACTCATACTCTTTGATTTTGGTTCTGAGCGTATTGCGATGGATACCGAGCACATCAGCCGATTTTCCGATATTCCCACCCATCCGGTCAAGTATTTTTTTAATATGGAATTTTTCGACATCGCTCATTTTATCAAATTGACCCAAATCTGAATTTGTATCTGATAATCCCGGAAGTTCTTTCATTGAAATCAAATCACTCCGCGTCAAAACTACTCCGCGCTCGATCACATTCTGCAATTCCCGAACATTGCCCGGCCAGTGATAAGTCGTCAGCGCCGAAGCGGCGTCAGGAGTGAATCCCGATATCTTCTTCCCAAGTTTATTGGAAAAATCTTTAAGAAACTTCTCCGCCAATAATAACACATCGCCCAATCTATCTTTGAGTGGCGGCATATCTATCGTCACAACATTTATTCGATAGTACAAATCTTCCCGGAACGTACCTTCCTCAACCATTTTGGTCAAATCTTTATTGGTCGCAGTGATAATTCGGACATCAAGCGGAACCGTCTTTTCACTTCCGAGCCTCTCGATCTCTTTATATTCAATCACCCGAAGCATCTTGGCCTGCATCGCCGGAGCCATATCACCGATTTCATCAAGAGAAATCGTCCCCAGTTCGGACAACTCAAACCGTCCCCGCTTTCGTTTATCGGCTCCGGTAAATGCTCCTTCTGCCTACCCAATGGGGTGTGATGCGAGAG
>DAOUVS010000286.1 GCA_030667525.1 Candidatus Zixiibacteriota bacterium
AATCTTCGATCAGGCGCATAATCTACATTTGCTATTACAAAAATATGGGTCGAATCTATCTCTATAACCGGCAAATCGGATGATATCTCAAGCTGCACATACGCTTTTTGCGGGCTGTTGTTCGCTTCCGGATCGCTGACAACAATGGAATCGTAAAAGAACCCATACGGTAATCCGGTAATATCAATTGATAAGGTAACATTGCCGGCATTCAAACCGGAGACAGGAGCTATAGACAGCCAACTCTCGGTGTTAGAAGCGGTCCAATTTAAATCATTGACGCCAATATTACTTATTGAGAGAATCTGGTCGGTCGGATTTGACGAACCGGCAACAGCATTAAAAATGAAATTTGTCGATGACAGTTCAATAATCGGCGGTTGATTTAATATTTCATACTCAACCGCAATTGACAAAGGACTATTTCCTGCTGCCGGGGCAACAATCTTTATCGTATCATAATATATTCCTGAGGGCAATGAAGTCGTTATTGGAACAACCTGAATAGTTATTGGATCATTAACCATTGTTCCTGATGAAGGAATAACACTCAGCCATGAACTTGATTTTTGAGCCGTCCAAGCCAGAGAAGCCTGATCGCCTGTTTTTTGAATTGTAATAAATTGCTGATCTGGTAAAACATCATCGATGTCGGCCTGGTAATATAAATAATCAATATCAACAACCATATCAGGAACCGGTGCAAATGCAAAACAATACGGTCCTCCAAAATTTTGTATATCGGGGAAAATCCAATCCCAGGTATCATTGTCCCAATTGGAGGAATCGATACAAATCTCATACACATCTGAACCACCCATTGGGACATTAAAATGAAACCGAAAGCGGGTTAAAAGATCAGTATCTGCGGCCATCCATCCGTTTAATGTGACCGTCGTATGATTCACAGAGTCCGGTAAAATGCCTTCCCAGCTATTTGTCTTTATTACATTTAGCATTGACCAAATACTATTATCTTCCCACCCGTTCATTCTAATTATCGGGCCGGTTCCGTCAGGATCACCCCCCATATCCAGCCAGTTAATATTGATTCCATCGGTTTCAACACCGTCAACCCGGGCGAAAAAGCGGTGTGACTGGCTGTAGCCATTATGCTCAACACCATCATTATTGGCCATTTTCAGGTCCATATACAGATCGGTATTGGCCTTATAGAAATTGTCCATCAGAATCGGGTGATAAAATGTCGCACCCGGACTCATCTCCACGACAAATTCAATTGCCCCGACCGGAGAAACAAATAGCATCATGGCCAGCAACGCTGATAAAAGAGAAATCCTTTTCATGTGTGCTCCTATTAAAGCGGTTAGTAAATTTGTTACCAAATAAGAGACAAAGAGTATTTACAAACTGTAAGTTAATATATTTATATTATTTATAAGCTAATATACCCATTCCATTCTGTCAAGCAAAAACATCCGGTAACTGTTTTAACAATAATACCTTGACAAATGAGAATTTCAGCTTATTTTACTAATTAAAGTAATGTTTTCTTGCTTAGGAAAAGTCTTATAGGCTTAATAGCTATCTAAAATACCTGTCAAAACAGGTTTGAACTTGAAAAATAGGAAGTTATTAGTGCCGCAATTATGCGGGAGGAGTTGATTATGTATAGTTCCGCCAAACTCTGCAAAACCGGTATCATCATTATTTTCGCGATGATTATTTTTGGTCTTTCTCAACTCGCCTTTTCTCAGGGCAGTTATCTTTTGGAGATTGATGTTGACGATGTTATCGCCTGCCCGGGACAGACGACCGTCTCAATTCCAATCTATATGAAGAACTATGCCGACACGGTGGCCGCATTTAGTTTATGGCTCCAACTGGATCGACCAGATATTATGAAATTTCAAGCCGGTCTGGATATAATTGAATATGAAGTACATTATATTTATACAGAATGGGATTCCAGTGTTCCTCCAATCCCGATCGATTCGGTAGTTGCTTCGCCAACCTGGGTATGCATCGATGGCGATTTTCCTATTTGTGTCGATTCAGCTCAGTTGCTTGGCTATTATCAATGCACTGAATTCTCTGGCCCCGAATGTATTGATTCGGTATTTGTCGAATGGCAGGAAGGAATAGATCCGGTTTATATTGAGTTGAAAGAAGTTATGGTGGGAAATATTGATACGGTTGGGACTCTAATATCCGGTTGGGACGTATCTGCCCGCTCATTAATTGGTAATGGCCAGGATATATTAATAAGTGCCAGTGTTAAGTCACATTGGTTTCCGCCCGGTACTGGTGATCCGGGAATAGGATTTCCGCAGGAAGGTGAAATACCTCTAATCAAACTGCTGGCAGACGTTCTCCCAATTGATGATACCGCTACAAATCGAACCGTCACAATTCATATTGAATATAATATTCTGGATTATTTTGCCTTTTCCAATGAATTAGGCGAATCCCAATGTATCATCACCGAGGAAGTCGAGGAATATGAATATTTTATGTGCGATCAGTGGCTGATTCCCGATGAAATATGTATGTATTGGAATCGCGTGATGGAAAGCGAATGCCCACCTGAAGGTTGCGATTCCATAGCGGTCGATACTATATTACATGGTTATCTCGATGATGCCCCGCGCTGCTGCGATCCAGTTACCGGTGAATGTATTACAGGTATTGAAGAATCAGAATGTCCCAGTCAGTTTGGTGGCACTGGCGTTTGGTTTGATGGGTGTATCTCTATAACTGATGGATCATTATATGTCAAACGATGTCTATGCGGCGATCTTAATGATGATGGGATGTTTAATATTCTTGATATCATCTTTTTACTTAATCATATTTATAAAAAAGGCCCCGCTCCTGAGCCAATTATACTCGCTGATACTGATGGCGATGGCAGAATTAGTATTTTGGATATAGTTTGTCTTATCAGTGCAAAATACAAATTCGGGAACTGCTGTGATGACCCCTCCTGGCTGCGATAATCCAAAAAAAAGAGGAGTTGTTAAACAACTCCTCCAAATTTAAGTATAAATAATATATTATTTTGTACCGCTGAGGAGCGACAGCACCGAACTTGATGAAACAGAAGTATGCGCAAAAAGCGACATATTGGTTTTCAAAAGCATCTGGTTCTTCATAAAATTGGAAATCTCGCGGCTGTAATCAACATCTCTGATCTGCGATTCGGCCGCCACC
>DAOUVS010000354.1 GCA_030667525.1 Candidatus Zixiibacteriota bacterium
ATCCTAAAGCGGATTAAATGTAAATTTTGCATCAAACTGATAATGGATTTTGGGTTCACCCAATATTTATATTTTGCATTAAGAATTGAATTTAAAAATACCATCCTGTGTACCAAATGTTGCGCTTGATATAAGCAATATTGCCGCTATTAAAAATAAACCTTGTTTCATTTCCTACTCCTATGTTTGAAGAACTGTTGGATTGGTAGCCAATCTCCTCATCAAGCTAAATATACAAAACAGTCCTGACAACTACTGTCAGTCAAAAAATATTTTTTTGAGGAATTATCACTTTTTTTAATATTTGCCTCAAAACAGCCTCAGAAAACAATATTATTCCCGTTTTAATATTATACAAATAAATTTAGTGTTTGTGGCTGAAATTTAATTTTGATAAATTACCGTTATGACAAAAAAGATTTTATTCTCAATTTTAGTTTTTCTGATGTTTGTCGCCCTGCTGGAAGTTTCAGCAAGGTTTTTTGAAACATCGCTGACCAAATCTTCCGATAACAGTAACAAAGATCGCGGCTGGCAGACTGAATTTTTTAGCTCATATTTTGACTGGCATCAATCCGACCCCGACCTGTTATGGCGTTTTTTGCCGAATCTGGCCAACAAACTTATTCAAACCAACTCCGATGGTATTCTCGGTGGTGAGATTCCCAAAGAGAAACGGGCCGAAACGATTCGTGTCCTAATACTTGGTGACTCCTCGCCGGTTGGACTCGGTCTGGAAACGCGCGACCATGCTTTCGATTCTATCTTAAAATATATGCTCAGGAATGAGTATCTCGGGAAGCGGAATTTCGAAATAATCAACGGGGCCGTTTCCGGTTATACCAGCGAACAGATAAGAAAATATCTGGAGCTCAAAGGCGAAGCGTTAAAACCTGATATTATAATTTTGTACTGCGGCAATAACGACGCCTCGATCTCCGGATATTACACCGATCGCGAGATTATGGCAAGACAGCTTCTGAAAACACCTCGCCGCTTCCTTTCAACTTTTGCTTTTTATCGGGTATTAAGTAATTTTATTACTTCTATGAAAGAAACCGATGAACCTGATGTTACTGATCGTGCACTGCAAGTTAGAGTACCGGCAGAGCAGTATGGTGAAAACCTGTCCGATATCGCCGAGTTGTGCCGAGGGATAGATTGCTCACTTATCATCCTGAAGCCGCCGATACCGCTCATCTGGCCGGCCGGTTTGCAGTTTAAGGTTTTCACTCATCTCACTGGCGGAGATGGCGAACTGATTTTCCCGGAACAGATGTCAAATATAATCGGAAGAGACTTATTGTATTGCGTTGACAATGTTGAGTTCTCGAAAATCTTTGGAACCGGTGATTTTTTCGCGGAGCATGTACTTGGTTCAGCCTATAATGATTCAATGCCGAACGAAAAAGCGATAGAGTATTATTCAAACAAACTTCTCAAAGATGAAAAAAATCATTTGTTATATAACAACATGGGGGTCTCATTCTGGAAAAGTGGTTTGTACTTTGAGGCTGATTATAGTTTTAGAGCAGCCCGCGCATTATATCAAAGTGAACATAAAGAAAATAGCAGTATTGCTACAATATCTGCCGGTGTCCCATATCTTTATAATATCGGAGTCAATCTGATATCACAAGCGGGCAAAGGTGTCGAAATTCTAAAAGATTCATCGCAGGCCGCCTTTGCCTATCTTGATTCGGCGCTACAGTATGATTATTTTTCATTACGGATTAAAAATGCCTACCTGCAACAAATAGACCAATTATCGGAAGATGAGAATGTAACGGTGATAGACCTTCCTGCGATATTC
>DAOUVS010000111.1 GCA_030667525.1 Candidatus Zixiibacteriota bacterium
CGATTATCATATCATAAACAACCGCATGAGTCAATTCATGATGCAAAACATGACGCAGATCCTCATATGAGCCACTAACAGGAATAGCTATTCTGTTTTTGGCCGCTTCGGTAAAACCGCCGGTTCCCTCACCAATCATACCTGAGATAATATTTGTTTGTAAAAAATCATTATGGGATGAATAAAGGAAAACCGGGATCCGCTTATGTACCTGATAATTCAACTCATCTGAAATAACCACATAAGATGATTCCAATACAGATGCCGAAAATTTGGCCGTTTCATAATGAACATCATAAAAGTAAACATCAAAATATCTGGTTTGAATATATTGCCAGTCAAATTGGTCGTATTGGACCTTATTTTTGCCAAAATAGGTAGTTTGTCCAAAAAGTGATCCGGCTATTAGCAATATTACAAATATGAAAATAAGTTTTTTATTCATGTTTATACTATCCGATTTAATATTTCTAAATTATTCCTTTTCCCTCTTTATATCGGCACCAAGCGATAAAAGTTTCTCCTCTAAACGAAAATAGGCACGGTCAATATGATAAACCCTAAGGAGTTCGCTGGTTCCCTCAGCAGCCAAACAGGCGACAGCAAGCCCGGCACCAGCCCTGATGTCTGAGGCCATAACGCTGGCCCCCTTCAGTTTATTGACCCCATTGATCGTTGCTTCATCGGATGTAACGGTAATATCGGCTCCCAACCGCTTCAGTTCCATCGTATGCCTTAATCTATCCTCGTAAATCGTTTCCCTGATATGACTTGTGCCAGAGGCAACAGTTGCCAGCGACATCAGGCAGGGTTGAAGATCGGTCGGAAAACCGGGATACGGATATGTTACAATTTTCACCGGTTTAAGTTTCTTGGAACCCTTGATTTGAATTGAATCATTATGTTCGGTAATTTCGCTACCCATTTCATATAATTTGCGTGAGACCATGGTCAAATGTGCCGGATCGATCCCCTCAACTGTAATTGAACCACCGGTTATGGCGGCGGCGCTTAAATAGGTCCCGGCAACTAATCTGTCACCTGATACTTTGTGCGATACCGGGTTCAATCTTTTAACCCCTTCAATCAGAATCGTCGATGTTCCGGCACCCAATATTTTGGCTCCGGCAGCGTTGAGGAAATTGGCGACATCAACAACTTCGGGGTCGCAGGCGGCATTTACTATCTGCGTCGTTCCTTCGGCAAGAACCGCCCCAAAAATCAGATTCTCTGTCCCGGTATGAGAAGGTCGATCAAAATAAATGACCGCCCCTTTAAGAGGTTTGGCTTTTGCTATAACATATCCCGAGTCAACCGAGATAGTGGCGCCAAGATCAGCAAACCCGGCAATATGATAATCAACCGGTCGCGCTCCTATATTACATCCACCCGGCAATGAAACTCGCGCCTGCCCCAAACGGGCCAAAAGTGGCCCCAGTACCAGAAACGAGGCGCGCATCTTACGCATCAGATCGTAGGGAGCTGTATCCTTGGTTATATTGCTCGCATCAACAACCATCCGCATCGCTTTGGCGTCATAGTCAACTTTGGCGCCAAGATGCTCCAGCACCTGAGAAACAGTGTCAATATCTCTAAGTGGCGGAATATTTTCAAGAATCGTCTCACCATTATCTATCAGCATCGTGGCAACAACAATTGGCAAAGCGGCATTTTTGGAGCCGTCGGTTCTAACCGTTCCCGAAAGTTTTTTGCCACCGTTTATTACAAATTTATCCATCAGTTTCCTCAATCATTTAACACTTAAGCCGGACCTTTTGTTTACTTTTTTATCAAAGTCAGAATAGAGTTTTCGAACAAACTTCGCAATATTAAACATTCCGATAGTCAGCCAAGGTCGATATTAGGACAATTGTTGGGACAAAAAAGACTAATTGATTAAATTTAATCTCTGGCATAAATAAACGGAACAGATTTATTTCCTTCAAAATCGGACTGATAAAGCGATCCATCCGGGCCGGAAAAAACAATTTGATTATAGTTCAATATATACGGTTTCGAATATTCCGAGCTATCGATAAAAGTCAACATTCCTCCCGGAGATGGTGATTCACCAGCCACGCCAGAATAAATAAATCTTTGGTCATAATACTCAATTCCGTAGGCAAGATGCCCGCTGGCCGGATGCAAAGTTGGCCAATGCGGAAAAGCGTTGGTTCGGACAGTAAATAATGTTTCAGGATTGCTCTCTTCCAGATTATCTCTCAAAATATGGAATGTATAATTATCCAAACTGGCAAAAAACAGAAAAGTGTCGGCGGCAACCAGGGTCGGATCCCAACCATCGCGCAAATATTGATAAGATGAATCTTCTTCGTTGGTCAGAAATATACTGTCGTCACGAGCGGCAAGAAGAACATCCAAATTGACATATAAAATTGATTCGAACTCCCCGATAATACCTGAATTTTTCAAGGTGTCATTTTGGATATCATAATAATGGATCCGGCCCTCAAACAGATAAGCGAGGATATTATCATCAAAATTGATTGTTGGCGATTTATAATTTTCACCATGATAAATTTTTTCTCTAACCGGCTGAGTGACACGCGCCTTAAAAATACCGCTATACCTGCCATCATAAATAGTATCCCTGACAGAGAAATAAATATATTCCCGGTCATGCGATAATGAGACATCGGTTTCGATAAAATTCGGCGACGGTTCCCCGCCATTGCTATCGGTCGGTCGGTAATATTCCTCATCGCAGGCGACAATCAAAATCAGCAATATTAAACAAAATAGTAAAAATCTAAATATCATATTCCATTCCTTTCATCGTCTCCCGAGATCTGCTTAGAAAATCGATCACTTCCGGTTCGGTATAGTCGGGGTATGTCAAGGGAAGCGCTTTAAACCTCTTTTTTTCATAAACAAGGGTGACCTCCGAATAGATTCCATCTCTTAAATAAATACGATGTGAATAATCTTTGGTTGAGGCTAATATAAGATTGGCCAGCGACAGTATCCCCGGGTCAAGATTCACCTTACGAAAAACATAATCGTCAACTTTTTCGCCATATTTTTCTTCAAGTTTATTGGTCCAGATCTTTATCTCGGCGAGCCGCTCACGATCGACCATTTTTTCAAATGCAAAAAACTTTCGTTTCAGGTTATCGCCCATCTCTTCGCGATAATAAGTCGTATGCAAAAATTCGATCTCATCGGTTTCAATTTCAATGATGCCAAATTTTCTCTCGATCTCTTCGATAGCATCGTGCATCGGCCCCAGCACAGAATATATCGCCGATAAAATCAGCTTCCCCGGCAATGGTCTTTTAATCCGTCCCATTTGAAATTAACCTCATCCATCCCCATCACAACATTGCAAACACAACCCGCAAATCAGATGACCATAATTTTTGTATCTTGAAAATTCCTCAACTTTTTTATAGCAGGATGGCAGATCAAAATCTTCGGGGGTGTCTCCAATAGCATCAGCCGGACAAACCTGAAAACAGTTGTAACAGCCTCCACAATCGCGGTCAGTTGGTTGATTTATCTCTAATTCTAAATCGGTCAAAACAGTCACCAGTCTGACTTTTGAGCCGTATTTCTCCGCTACCAAAAGATTGTTCCGTCCGCGCCAGCCCAAACCGGCCTTGTAGGCTATCTCACGATGCGACAGATGCGCCGTCATCCGTCCCCAATCAAGAATCTGCGAGGCTGGAATCGGGATTGCCTCTCCCCCATTACTTTCGATTTCCGAAGTTATCAGATAGGAAATATCATTAAGGATATGATTCACCTGCTGATAATGTGCCTTGTAGATCATATTCGGGCGATCGGTAAGAGAATTCATTACCGTTTTTGATAACGGAACCCCGATTGAAATCGCAGTGTTCAGTTTTTCCAAAGCTTTTTTGATCTCTTGATGCATATTTTTTCGAAGCTCATCTATCCTGCAAACCCCAAACAGTTTCCCACCCTTACTCTCAGCTATGCTTCGCAGCTTTTCTTTTACATTTTTAAGGCTCATAGTTCAAATTTATGTAAAGACAGACAAGTCTGCAACTTTTTTAAGTGGAAATATATTGTTTACGACTATTTATTAAAACATGCAAAACAGAAATAAATCAAAAATGTTTTATCTGATTATATTATTGCTTGTTATTCCAATGGGATTATTCGGACAGGAAAAATCAAAGGCATTTAAAACTATTTCGATTTCGGCGAATTATCTTCAGAACATAAATGACAATATGTTTCATGATTATTGGAAACCGGCAAATGGATTTGAATTGTCGGCTGAAACAGAATTTTATTTCGGAAAAGTCGAACTCGGAGCCCAGCTGTTTTCAATTAATGCAAAAAATATTGAACAGCCTGACTTTTTGGCCGTCAATATGTACATAGGATGGAGTTGGGAACAGAAACTATTTTCAAAATTTTCGATCTATTCAGGATTTTTGCTCGGTAATTATTATATGAATTTCGACGAAAACAATATTGATGTTAATTTAAAAACTGAATCTGAATTTAGTCTTGGTCTCAAAGCTGGACTTAAATATAATATCGGCAAAAATCTTTTTATTAATATTTCAGGTCGTTATCAGATTATTTATACGTATCATCGAATTCATTTATCATACATCTCGATTGGGTTGGGTAAAACATTTGTGACACCGAAATGGCTGCGGGAGTTTCTTAATTGAGAAAGATTGTAATCATATTTTTCATAATCCTGCTTTGTCCGCAATTCTCAACTGCAGAATATATTACACAGGAAGACATGCAGCAAGCAGGTTTATTGCGCCTCAGTGATATATTTTTATTAATCGACGATTGGGATTATAGCACTCTCGATGGCATCACCTATCAGGCCAGTCCGCTGGGACTAAATTCTTATCAACATCAGGATTGGAAAATTTTTCTTAATAATATCCCGATTGACATCGATATATTTGGAGCAAAAGCGCTTGACAGAATACCGGTTGATTTATCACAAATTAGTTATGTTAAAATAATTACCCAGCCCAGGATTTATGTCGGACAAAAAACCACCGGCGGAGTAATTGATATAATTACAAAAACAATTGATTCGGGATTTAAGACAAACTTCCGCACCGGCTTCGGCAATGAGACTGGCGATCCCGGGCCATATTATTTCACCGACAAAAGCAGTCCCAATATCGACAAGCTGGGTAATATCGTCGCAGGCGGTATTTCAAACTTCCAGGACAGCTTATATATTGGCATATCCTACAAGAGGGAGATCGGCTATCCGACCGATCAAGCGATGTTTTATCGAAACTCAGATATTGCTGGAGATTATTATCCGCGACTAAAATTGGAGGCGGTTTATCTGGAACAGGACAGATTTTTCAGCGACTTTTATATATTAAACAGTTTTGGAGTATCTGATTTCGAGGATTTCTATTATTTAAGGCAGTATGGCAGAGAAATACCGGTCAAAAGCCGATTGCTTTATTTCAGTAGTACCGGATCAATAAAAAGAAATTTCTATCAGTCAATAAGATACCGCTTTTCTTATTCGGCCAATGAACCTGATTATGGAAATAACAGTTTAAATCTTGATCTTAACTGGAAACAGGAAACTGTTCGGGCCAATATTGAAGCGGATATAGGAAAAGGACGAAAGACAGGGAAAATAGGTATTGGATTGAATCATATTGCTGTTAGCTCCGATTATTTATTAAGCCAGAGATACAACACCGAGGCAACCGTATATAGCAAATTAGATTTTCGGTTTTCAAAACATCTTGAATCATTTGTCGATCTTATATTAAATTTCCAGAAAGATAAAAGCGGTTTTTTTGCCAGATATAAAACATTTTTCTGGTTTTCAAAAAACAAAAGATTGTCTTTTGATGTTACATATGACAAAACGTTGCCGGAAGAATCAAATTCAATTTGGTATTGGCAACAGCAAGGGTATTCATTTCTAGAAAATAATGGCGTCTCTTATAATATCACGGGTAATTTGAAATCTTCTAATAAATTCACCGCCGAACTTACTTTTGGACATTTTATCCCCCCCAATCGACATGAGTTAGAAATAACTGCCTATTTTCGCTCATTTTCAAATATATATTGCGAGGGGCAATATATTATATCAGATCAAGATTATTCTGCTCCTAACAATCTAATAGTAAAAACCGATTGCTCAGGCCAAATTGTGGGAGTGGCTTTGGAGGAAAAGATCAATCTATCCAATAGAATGAGAATCAAATTCTTTGCAAGATATCAGCAATCTTTGAATAATGAAACCTTATTCGAGGAAGCTTGGAGTTCAATTCCCAAATTTAGACTATCGACAACGATTTATTATACTCCGGTTGATGGTTATTCATTATCGAGCCGCTTAAGATATAATGGCGTAACAAAATGGGTTGATTATGACAATACTGACGATATAACCGATGACACGCATAATGTTATGGAAGTTGATCCGTTTGTTAGTATTGATATTACTGCCCAAAAATATTTTCAGAATAGAAAAATCAGAACCAGCTTTTCAATTAGAAATCTTCTGAATAGCAAAATAAGTTATCACCCAATCGGGGCTCAATTCGATCTATCGTATTTTGCTCAAATTGAATTTTTACTAAATTGAAGCTGCCTTCAATTAGATATTCTAATATCCAATAAACTGCTCAAATAGTTTATATAAATAGATAGCCGAAAAAACCAAATTAAAAGCAACCCGCAGAAACTTATAAAAACGATTATCCAAAAATTCTTTTATTTCTTTGCCATTTCTAAAAAGATAATAATTTCTGGCATATTCAAACGATGATACAATAAATAAAATCACGGTCAAATAAAGACAGAGCTGTTGTCCGAATTCAAACCGAATTACATAGCTGGTAATCATAAGCGCCAGAGCTGCAAAATAATATTTACCGCTATATATAGAAAACGGTATCAGGCCTTTTTGTTTCATCATAATGGATGCACCAAGTAGAATTATAATATCCCGTGCAAAAACAATTACGGCCAGCCAGATTGGAAAATCTCTCAAAAAGATAAGTTCAATTATCAAAATAGTTGCGAAAATTTTGTCTGCCAGAGGATCAAGCATCAGCCCCAGTGCTGTTTGACGGTCCAGTTTGCGCGCCAGATAACCATCGAGATAATCGCTGGCCCCGGCCACCACCAATAAAACAACAATAATAAGCGTTGCATGATCGTTGTTCACCCATAAAAAATAACCAATAAACGGAGTTAGAAAAATCCTGAGCAATGACATCAGATTCTGAATCTGAAATATTTCGCGAAAATTTATTTTTTCTACTTTAATCATAAGACTTTCTTACTATCAGGTAGCAGAAACAGAATAGTTTTATCTATACCTTCTGTCAAACAATAAAACGAAACCAGCAAACCTATTCACTTGGCCGCCAACGGCGGCAAATCAGAAACTATCAGGTACATCCGGCGCCATTGCCATATCCGCAAATCGGACAGCGAATTATTCTTCCCGGTTCCCTTTTTAATTTGGCAAAGCGGCAGTTTGGGCACAACTCTCCCTCCTTTATAAATACAATTGATTTACTTATATCTTGAGAGGTTCCTTTATTCTCGCTGTCTTTTTTGTTATCAATATGGCACATAACATTAAATAAGATATGAGGTTATATTTAAATAGCTATGTTTTTGTTGCAATTGGAGGGAAGTTTTCTTCATTAGAACTGTATAATATTTAGAAACTATATTAATTATTTATGAGGAGAAAATTATGAAACCAAAAAACAGCCTACTTATTTCAATGTTTGCTGCAATACTGTTGGCGGGGTCATTGGCTGCCGAAGTTTCGGTAACAGTATATAATGGAAACCTTGGCGTAATCAGAGAAGTCCGTTCACTCAGTTTTGACAAAGGCACCGGAAAAGTTTCATTTACCGATGTTCCATCGCAAATCGATCCGACCTCGGTCGGTTTTGAACTGCTTGACAGTAAAAAATCGGTGTCAATTCTGGAGCAAAACTATGCCTACGATCTTGTCTCTCCTGAAAAAATATATACTAAGTATATTGACAAGGAGATTGATATAATTGACAAGCAGGGACAAATCTTTACCGGTATTTTGCTTTCGTTCTCAGGCGGATCGGCTGTTTTAAAAGATAACTCGGGGAAAATTCAGATCATCCAAATGAGCCAGATTGTTAATGTCGATTTCCCGGAACTTCCCGAGGGCCTGATTACCCGTCCGACTTTGTTCTGGCTCTATTCATCCGATTTTTCAGGAGAGGCCAAATGCAATGTCAGTTATCAAACCGCCGGTTTGAGTTGGACAGCCGAATATGTTGGAATTCTATCCGAAGATGAAAAATATCTCGGCTGGACCGGCTGGTCATCGATTACCAATAACTCCGGAGCTACATATAAAGATGCCACATTGAAATTAGTGGCCGGGGATATTCATCGCGCACCAAAAAAACGCGGCGTAGGTCGCCCGGAATATGAAATGATGACGATGTCGGCAGCCAAAGGAGCCGCTTTTGAAGAAAAAGAATTTTTTGAGTATCATCTTTATACTTTACCGCGAGTTGCCACTATCGCTGACAAAGAAATCAAACAGATAACTCTCTTTAACCCAGCCTCAACCGATGTTTCAAAAGAATATTATTATGAACCGGAAATAAACGACAAAAAGGTAAGAGTCGCTTTAAAATTTAATAATTCAAAGGTTTCCGGGTTGGGAATACCTCTCCCGGCCGGACGGGCCAGAATTTTTAAGGCTGATTCTGACGGTTCTATGATATTGTTGGGTGAGGACAGAATCGATCACACTCCAAAAGATGAAGATGTTAAGCTGACCGTTGGTTTCGCCTTTGATATCTCAGCAGAGCAGAAAATTGCCAATTATGAGAGGCTTTCTGATCGGGTTGAGGAAAGAACTTTTTCAATTGAATTGCGCAATCATAAAGATGAAAACGTCACTATAATAGTAGATAAAAAACTTTATGGCGATTGGGAGATTAAAAAC
>DAOUVS010000192.1 GCA_030667525.1 Candidatus Zixiibacteriota bacterium
ACATTGTTAAACAGTTCAGAGATTTTATCAGGAACATTCCATTCTTTGAGGGTTTCACGCGACGATTCTCGGTTTATATCCCTGATTTTGATATACTCTTCCGTTATCTTTTCATAAGATGGAAGCGGATTAATAGAACCTCTTAAATAATTATATCCCGCCTCAAGAGCTAGCAGATTCATTTCGTCCCAGGGGATATTTTCATATTCGATCAGAGTTGAGCCAAGATCAAACATGATGCATTTTATATCTGATTTATCTGGAGTTTTCATTTTTTTAAGGCCGATCTGCAGATTTTGTCGATTAAACTTTCAAAATCAATCCCGGCTTCTTTTGCCGCCATCGGGGCCAATGATAACTCGGTCATCCCGGGCAGCGTATTCAATTCAAGAAACCAGGGGATATTATCTTTGTCGAGGATAAAATCGACCCGCGCCAGACCGGAGCATTTGAGAGCATCGTATGCTCGCCGTCCATAATCTTTAATTAGATTGGTTGTCTCATCAGGAAGTTCGGCCGGGCAGATATATTGCGATTTTCCCTTAGTGTATTTGCAGTCATAATCATAAAGTTCATTAGATGGAATTATCTCGACCAGCGGATATGATTCATCGTCAAGAACAGCAGAAGTTATCTCGCGGCCCTTGATATAATGCTCAACTAATACTTCAGGTGACACATCGTAAGCTGTTTTTAATGCTTTACTTAACAATGCCACATCTTTGACCATTGTAAGCCCAACGGTTGAACCGGCGTTGTTCGGTTTGACTATTAATGGCAGTTGAAAAGTATCGACGATGCTCTTAGTTTGCTCGTCAATGCTGCCTTTATGCTGATACAAAAGCAGATATTTTGGGGTTGGGATTTTTTCATTTTCAATCAGTTGTTTGGCTATCGACTTATTCATCGCCATCGCCGAAGACATCATATTTGAGCCGGTATATCTTATATTGACCAGATCAAGCAATGCCTGAATAGTGCCGTCTTCGCCCGCTCCGCCATGAAGCGCGATAAATACCAGATCGGAGTTATTATACGGTTCGCCTTTTATCGCTTCGGACAGAACAAGAGATTCGGATTGCTTGAGAGCTAATTTCGAAAGCGATTTGTCGTCCTTTTCCATAAGATATTTGCCGTTGCTATCGAGCAATGATTTACCGGTTGCCGTATCGAGGACATTTATATTATGCCCCAATCGTTTCAAAGCGGCGACTATCTCCCCGGCTGAAGTCAGCGAGACCTGACGTTCATCAGAAAGCCCACCGGCAAGAACCAATATATTTAATTTATCTTTCATTTTGTTTTACTCTTCGGAATTTAATTAAAACAAAAATTATTATGATAGCTATTATAATCGGCCAGGCGATTTTTTCATACATTCTCAAATAGTGATAAACCGTTTCAAAATTGATAACAAACAGATAACTGCTGAATAGAAGCAGACCATTGAATATCCAGAATGATATTGAAACGAATATAAATTTCTTTGTTGGGTTATAACGACTGATACCGGCGACCAGAGCTATTACCGCTCTGACACCGACAATGAACCGATTAAATATCAAAAGTATCGCGCCTCTTTTATTAAACCAGTTTTCGAGTCTCGGGATATCGTCGCGGGAGAACATCTTGTAATTTTTCTTCATGAAAAAATCTCTGCCTCGCGAGCGTCCGAGATAATAGATCAGCATCATTGAGAGAATCCCACCGGCATAAACCATCAGAAAAACAACAATTATATTTAATCTGCCCGAGGCGGCCAGAGCGCCGCCGGTGACAGTAATAAAATCGCCCGGGATCGGCGGAAATATGTTTTCCACAAATGACGCCAAAAATAGAAAAACATAGATCCAGAATGGCCCATAGATAAAAAGTTTATCTATGAAATCATTTGTCAGTTGAAGAAATTGTTCCATCGTCTTTATATATAAGAGCGGTCGCCATCACCGCGATCCCCTCTTCCCGGCCGATAAACCCCATCCGTTCATTGGTAGTCGCTTTTATTGAAATATTCTGCTCGTCAGTGACAAGAATTTTAGATATTTTTTTCCTCATAACCGGAATATGTGGGTTCATTTTTGGCACCTCGGCGATAATCACCGAGTCGACATTTCCAATCAAAAAGCCTTCTTTGATAATTTTTTCAAAAACAAAAGCGAGCAATTTGGTTGATTTGATATCTTTGTATTTATTATCAGTATCCGGAAAATGGGTTCCGATATCACCCAATCCTGCCGCACCGAGTAAGGCATCGGCGATGGCGTGAAGCAGAACATCGGCGTCGCTGTGCCCGGCCAGACCACATAGATGAGGAATTATTACCCCACCCAGAACCAGCGGTCGATCCAGCACAAACCGATGCGAATCATACCCTATTCCGACTTTAATTTGAGGTTTCATCGTTACTCCTCAATAAATATTTAACTATTTCCAAATCCTTTTCAGTGGTGACTTTGATATTCAAATGTTCAGGAATCACCGTGCAGACTTTGAACCCGCGCGATTCAATAAGATAAGCATCATCGGTAGCCAATTCACCGCTAAATTCCTGATGAGCGGTAAATATCAGGTCATACTGGAAAACCTGCGGGGTTTCGGCGCGATACAGTTTTTCCCTGTCCAGAGTCGATATAATATAACCGGCCTCAACCCGTTTGACCGTGTCGGCCATTGGACGGGCAAGAATCGCCGCTTTTTTGTTTTGAGCCGTCTCGACAACTCGGTTGATATCATTGGGATTTACAATCGGTCGGGCGCCGTCGTGGATAGCGACAAATGAGGTCGAAATCGGGAGACTTTTCAAGCCATTAACAACCGACTCCTGTCTGGTTTTGCCGCCAACAATTATTTTGGCTAGTTTTTTGAATCCACACGGTTCGACCACTTTTTCATTGGCATAAAGCAGATATTCCTCAGGAACGACCAGCATTATTTCATCGATTTTCTCCGCCTTTTCAAACTGCGAGATCGTCCATGACAATAACGGCCTGTCGCCGACTGTTCGAAATTGTTTCGGAACCGGACCACCGAGCCGGATGCCCTTGCCGCCCGCAACTATTAATGCCACCGTATTCATACCGGGCAATATATTGAGATGGAAATTGAATAGAAATAAAAATATTTATTTGATTTTTGGCAATTATCTATGGACAATCAGGTTCCGGACCGCCCTTATATTTGAAATTAATCAAATAAACAATATCAAGAATATTGACCGGTGATATTCCATCAACATCGGCCACATCCATCGGGTCAGGAGCAGGCCCACTCTTATATTTATAATTAATAATATAAACTATATCGAGAATATTAAGCCCCGAATTGCCATCAACATCGCCGCAAATCCATTCACACGCATCACCTATGCCATCTTCATCTTCATCAACTTGATCAGTATTGGCATCGGCAGGACAATTGTCACATCCGTCAGGATAACCATCTTCATCAATGTCTAAATTATCATCATAACCGGGACAGATATCACAAACGTCTCCATTACCATCGCCGTCACTGTCGGTTTGGTCAATATTATAAACAGATGGACAATTATCGAGCTGGCATAGGTTTTCGGGGTGGTTTGGGTCGCCATAAAGATCACCATCGGAATCAATACATGTATAAGAAACTCCTGCGCGAACTAAAGAAGGATCTCCAAATAAACAGAAATTAAACAGATTTGCATATGTGTGCCAAGACGACCAGGCTAAATTATTCCAATAATATACCTTCGAATCAAACAATGCTCGCCCGACTGACTCACCCTCTGCGATTAGATAATGAAAGAAATAGTAGTCTAATGATGCATCCCCTCCCCATGATTCATCAACCCATCCAACTTTATAAAAGGTACTCCGTGTGGCAGCGACTATACTCACTGCACCACGTTTCAATAGCGCCTTAGCCAAGCAATCATATTCGGGCCATCCATTAACGCACGAACTGGAGAATACGATCGATGGGTAACCATTGTCAAGACTGGCGGTGTCCGTATCGGCAATGAAATCCGGCAACTGCATCTCATTAGGAGATGCGGATTCCGGAACACCGTCACCATCATCCCATTCCCAGAATTTCCTGGTAGAATTCGTTATTCCACCATGTGCGGCCCAGTTAACAACGCCATAATTATTCTCGGCCCAATCATTTAAGACATTGGTGTGCGATAGCGGCTGATCGCAGGCGTAATCACTGATGTGCAGGCCTGACTTCTCATACATCTTCTTATAATTATATCCGGGGATTATGTCCGATATTATTTGCTCCATCAAAACAGCGTTGTCCGTTTCCGCCCAGCTGGAATGGTCTTCGTTGGCAAAATTAAAGATACCACCAAGAAGAAGCATGTTGTCTTTCCATAATCCCTCATCTTGTTCAAAATCGGATATTTTTCGGCAAATGGAGGAAACGCTGGCTGAATCGCTGAAAGGTATGCGGCCTACATATACTTCCGGAATAATGTCGACATTATCCTGACCATACTCACCAAAATATCCATCACCGTCGGAATCCCAATCTCCTGTTAGATCGGCATAATAATGGTCAGTAGGGGGACAAAAGAATTCACTTGCACCATGATTGGAGGGGTCAGGATAACAGTACCGCATCGGTATAACATCAATATCACCGACCAGAAGTAAGTCAATGATCCCCCAAGATAAGTATTTGTCTATGAGAAAGTTGCGGATTTTTTCCGGCAAATCGATGCCGATGTAATTGGAGCTAATCCATGAAGTAGTAACGATTTTTACTTTAAATCCAATCGCTTGCTTCCACTTTACCAGGTGCGTTATGGCATTCAATAAATCATCAGTAGTAACTATCAGATAATCATATGTTTCATCGCGGAGCTTTTCCTCAGCCCGAGGATGATACCATTGGGCTGCCTGAGAATAATTGACAAAATACTGAGATACCAACTCGTCATTTTCCCTATCCTGCATGGCAATTTCGACATTCTGAGAATCAGGGATAGTAAGGGAATATTCAATTGAAACATTCACCGAAGATGTAAAAAACAATTTCCCGGATTGGGGACGATATGAAAATGGGCAATAACTTATTCTTATAAAATCATATTGTCGGAGTGCTCCGGCACCCATATCACGGCCTGATTCATTGGGGTATAATTGATCTGAGGAATATATGTAATCATAATTATTCTGCCATTCATCCTGCATGCTCTTAGCAATCTCTGCATTATTATCTATAGAAAGAATCAGAGGTGTCGGGATTATTTTATATTTGCCTTCGAGCTCTGTGGTGCCAAGGGGCGTGAAATGAACGGCGGAGGCCCGAGCGCCGGGCGGCAGTGCCACCATAAAAATTTTTGACGGTAACATCGGTTTTCCCGGTATCAAAAGGTTACCAAAACCTTCCAGCTTTATAAACTGTTGTCCATCCTGCAGATTAATAATCCGATATGGGTCAAAATTAAGTGTTATAGAAAGGTCTTCCGCCTTAAGAATTGGCATTATGTTCAACAAAATAATCAGAGCAAACGCTGCTCTGTCACAAAGTGAGAATATCTTGCTCTTCTTTACCTTCAATTTTTCCCCAATATGACATGTAACTAGTTTTGGCGTGCTCTTTTTTACCCGAGATTCCCCAAATTGGGGTTTCAAGAGCATAATTCACAATTTTCAACTTCTAAATAATACAAAAATCTCCCCGAATTGTCAAGAATGTTCTCGTTTCCCTCAGTTCTTGTCGGGTGGCGCACCCCTTGGGGTGCGGAAATGTTCTAAACGTTAAGTGGGCGGCAGACGCCTCGTCTGCCCCAGAGTAATTATCCCCAATACAAATTCCACACCAAATCACACTTGATTTTTACCGCATATCATAATTAAGATGTTTATTATTTTGAAGAAGTTAAAAACAATTTGACAGTATGGATATATAGCCAAAACACAAAATCGGAAAAGTGAACCCATTTTGCTGTAACGCAAAGAAAGGGAGAAGATTATAGACATTCTTCAGGGTCATAAAAGACCCTCGGTACAAAATATTGTAGTAAAATTGTCG
>DAOUVS010000024.1 GCA_030667525.1 Candidatus Zixiibacteriota bacterium
AAAATGATTACCGGCGATTTGAAACCGCTTGACGGCAAGGTAACAATTGGTTCATCGGTACAGTTTGCCTTTGCCGATCAGGAACGGGAATCACTTGATGGTGATGTCAGTCTGATTGATGAAGTCGGTGGTGGTCTGGATGAAATTACTATAGGTAACCGTAAAATCCCTATCCGCAAATATCTGGCTCAATTTGGCTTTACCGGCTCATCGCAGCAAAAACAGGCCGACCAGCTTTCCGGCGGTGAGCGTAATCGTTGTCATCTGGCCAAAGTGCTAAAAATCGGCGGTAACCTGTTACTGCTCGATGAGCCGACTAACGATCTCGATGTCAACACCCTGCGGATGCTCGAAGAAGCGATCCTCGATTTCTCCGGTAACGTGATGGTTATCAGCCATGACCGGTTTTTCCTTGATCGTATTTGTACGCACCTTCTGGTTTTTGAGGGTGAAAATAAAGTACGCTGGTATGAAGGCAACTTTGCATCGTATCAGGAATGGCGCAGTAAAGAGTTGGGAAATAAACTATTCGAAAACCGCCGCAACCGCTACCGTACAATCGTGAAAGCGGTATAAGTGCAAAGTAAAGGGTAGGACAGACATTCCTGTCTGTTCAGATATAACGCCGGACAGGAATGTCCGGCCTACTGGTTGATTTCAGGTTATTCATTAGCATCAATCTCAAAGTATTGTAGTACTCCTGACAATTTTACTACAAAATTTTGTACCGAGAGCCAAAAACGCCCCAAAAAATTCCTTATAAGCGGTTTCACCACCTATCGTTACAGCAAAATGGGTTTGCTTTTCCGATTTTATGTTTTTTACAATAAAGCTGTAATTATTTAGTTCTGTATAATTTTTCATATACAGAAAGGATAATGATAGAATCAACATCGGTTTGGTTGTGATATTGTATTACAGTAGTTGAGGTATCAGGTGAATTCCTAAAATACCCACCCAATGGGTGGGATACAATTTTATTTGCAATAATTGAAGCAGGGAAGTATAAAATATCAAAATTGCTTATAGACATAACAAATTTATCATATTATATTAAACATACAATTAGATAATATCGTCTCTTTATTGGGTGGGAGTTTTTTAGGCAAGCGGGCGAATTATCATCTCATAAAAGAGCATGAAAACAACTGAATAATCAACCGCCTTTTTATGAAGTATGGTTTGCCGTTGCCGGAACCGGGCGATCAGCAACCTGTGGGGCCTGCCTTTAAGGAGGAGAGTATGATTAATATTCAACAGGAATGACAAATTACATAAATTGGACAGTAGTAATATCATAAATGGGAGAAATTATATGAGGCATAAATTATCTAAAATGGCAATTCTTATTGTCATATTATCTATCTGTTTATTTCAATCTTGTGAAAAAGATTGCCCTGTTTGCCCAAGTACTGAACCGAGAGCATATTATGTCTTTATGGCTGATGACAGCATTGACGATTTAGGAAAAATCTGGATAATTGATTCTTCCAATGACTCGCTGATAGATTCTATGCAGACACGCATATTTATAAGGGATATGGTGATTTCACCGAGCGGGAATTTAATGGCCATTGGATTTTCATTTGATTCGATCTTTGTTTATGACCTCAGTAATAAAGAAATAATCTCAAAATTTGAATCTTATGATATTTCGGGTTCCAATAGCTTAATTTTCGATCATACAGATCAATATCTGATTGTTAGGCCCTCAACCGGTAAAATTATTGGAAAGTATGATATTTCAAATGGCCAATTAGTTGCTCAGGATTCAGTTACTATGACTTTAAACGGAAGAGCCACAAATAATTCTTTTATTTATGGAATAACTGGAACATATGATTCAACAGATTATGTCCTATATAATTATGAAACTATGTCAATTGAAAAAAAATGTTCAATGCTTCGGGCTAACGGAGATAATATAAATGTTTATGGGTTGACTATGTCAAAATGTGATAAATATTTGTATTTAATTGTATGGCCAAATAGAATTTTTAAATATGCGATAGAATCGGATTCAATTATTGATTCGGTGACAATAGTAAGTCAGGCGACGAGCGGGGATATTAAATGCAGTCCTGATGGTCGATATATTATTGCGTCAGAGGTTCCCGGATTCCATAATATGTTTGATCCGGTAAATTATCCGGGGACATTTGTAGTGATAAATAATGATCCATTTGACTCCATCAGAAGAATCAGTTCATGGGATGCTTTTATAGAAGCGCCAATATTTCCCACCGCACCTGGTAAAATAGTTTTTGTGCCTGACGGAAGTAAGGCCTATTCATTAGGTCAAAACCTAATCGGTGCATATCCGCCAATTGCTTTAGATATGCTTAGTCTCACGGCTAAATCTGTAACAGGGATTAAACAGACAGCATATATAACGCATATAGCAGTTGGTCAGATGATAGAAAAATAATTCCTGTGGGCTACACTCTATTGAAATACCGTCGAAACCCTCCAGAATTTCGACCTTTTGTTTGTAATAAAGCGATAAAAAATTAGGTACATAAAAAAGGGCAGAGTGTTTACTCCGCCCTTTATATAATAAATAGATTATTCTATTTTTTGGCCAGATCGCAAAATCGAGTGCGGCCATCTGTTTATACATCCAGTAACGTCTATTATTAAACTCAGTTGCTATATCAGCCAGATCCTTGGCCGGGTGCCCCACGTCTTTAGACGTGGGTTATTCCAAAACCAAAAACAATCCCACCCCTGAAGGGGCGGGGCACCAAACAAATTTCCCACCAACTCACCGTTATTTCATCCCGCCATATTAGACAGATAGGGAACTGAGGATTGAGCAAAATATTAATGTGGGAACCATTAAATACGCAAAAAAACAAAAAACGGAAAAGCGAACCCATTTTGCTGTAACAAAAGGTGGTGATACCACTTACAGAGTATTTTTTCTCTCAAAATCAGCCTACGGTACAAAATTTTGTAGTAAATTTGTATTGGGTGCCCCACCCGCCACAGCTTGCTGTGAGATAGATATTTGAATCTAAATGGATAATTGTTTATATTGTTATTGAAAATCAAATGAGGGAAAATATGGGATCATTTAATGCCTATGAAGATGAAAAACGGGCCGAGGCTTACGCTCGCTTAGAATATCCGGGAACATATTATCTTGCCTATCGCGATATCCCAAAAATTCTAACGGAGTTTGTCAATGGAAACAAGGCATTAGATTTTGGGTGCGGAACCGGACGTTCATCAAGATTTCTCAAGAAACTGAATTTTGATACGATTGGAATTGATATATCACAAGAGATGTTAAAATTGGCGCGGGAATTTGACCCGGATGGTGATTATCGGTTCACAGAAAATGGCGATTTCAGCGCCTTAAAAGATAATAAATTTGATGTGGTGTTATCTGCTTTCACATTTGATAATATTCCAACAATGGAACATAAGGTCAATCTGTTCAGCAAAATCGGTGCACTATTAAACAAAAATGGCAAAATCGTTTCGATAGTATCATCACCGCAGATTTATCTTCACGAATGGGAATCGTTTTCAACCAAAGATTACCCTGAAAATAAAAACGCCAAAAGCGGTGATATCGTAAAAATCATAAATACCAGTATAAATGACAGTCGCCCGGTTGAAGATATTGTCTGGCCTCATGAGTCATATTTGGATGTTTATCAGCAAGCCGGTTTGGAAGTTGAGGCGATATTTAAACCGCTCGCCAAAGAGTCCGAGCCATATGATTGGGTCAACGAAACCAAAATCAATCCCTGGGTTATTTACGTTTTAAAAAATATTGAATAAAGTGGCAAACAAACTCTATAAACTCTTTTGTCTTGACATTCGTAATCATTTTGATATATTAAATCAAGTCCAAGGGGTAAAAGAACTCGATTAAACTGCCAAAATTTTATCTGTTTTTGTTCGTGGGGAAACGAGTATGTATAGGATTTCTAATCGATCTGATTGGCGCGATGCCCGTCACAAAATCAAGGATGCTGTCGCTGTCGGCACCGATTTGAATAACAGCTTCTCTCCCAGTGCAGTGATTACTCAAATTAATTCAGATGGTTTCAGAGTTAACATTGGCGGTATGCGCAACATTGAATTAAAATGGTCCACTCTTGAGTGCTGTTGGAAAGAGTTTTGCAATGAAGGTGTCTATGACCGGTCTGTTTTTGAAAAACCTTTTGAGAAGATGTTTCTGGATAGTGATTGTCTTGATTTTTTGGTAAGAAGATTACTCAGGCGATCAGGGTTGCTTACTATCAGTGACAAAAAACAGATGAATTTGCCGCTATAGTACGCCTTCAATCTTTGTGGTTATTGTTGAAAAATAGTAATTACGTCAACAGAACAATTATATCTATTCTGTGTAAACCTTGCTCTGCCATTTTTTCTGGCGACGTTTGGAACTAAATCGAAACCATAAGTAACCAAAAGCAAACCCGCCGACATGCGCCAGCCAGGCGACTCCCCCTCCCCCGCCGCTGCCGGATTCAATTACCGACATTATAAGCTGATAGACGAACCAAAAGCCAAGCACAACTTTGGCCGGCAGATAAATCATACGGATAAAATAAAACAGAAACATCAAGGTCAGCACCCGCGCCCGAGGGAACAAAACCAGATACCCGCCCAAAACACCGGCAATGGCACCGGAGGCACCAACCATCGGGATCTGGGATGACGGGCTGAAAATAACAAACAGAAAAGAGGCCGCCAGTCCCGACACTATATAGAAAATTATAAATTTAAACGGACCAAGTTGATCTTCGATGTTGTTGCCGAAAATCCAAAGATACAGCATATTCCCGGCCAGATGCATAAAACCACCATGCAGAAACATACTGGTAAAAGGTGACAATAAAAGCGGTGACGGATAATCAGGAGTAATCTCTGACAAATGAAATATCTCAGTCGGAATCAGTCCGAACTGATAGATAAATATTTGAAAATTCATGCCTGTTTTGGTCATTGAATAGAAATATACCAGACAGTTAATAACAATCAGAATAAAAGTCGCAATCGGTTTGTTACGGGTCGGGTTCTCATCTTTAAGCGGAATAAACATCTGTAATTATCTATAAAAATATATTAATTTTTCTTCTTCGTATTTACAAAAAAGTGCGTTTGTACTGTCCGGCTGTTGCCGACCCGGTCACTGACAATTATTTTGAGGTCATGCCGCCCATCGGCGATTCTTTTCTCCGGATAGGTTTTGAGCAGTTCGGTATCAGAATCATATTCAGGAATCAACCAGCGGCCATCAAGATAGACCTGGATATTTTCATGACTATTGATTCCAGATAGTTCCTCGACAATAAGAAATCTGATCTGCGGATACGATGTATTTATCGTTTTGCCGTCGGGCGGATATATCTTTTTGACCCGCGGCGCGTTTGTATCTTCGATAACGGCAAAATTCCCCAGATATCTTGTCTCAGCCTTAATTCCGGTTGATGTCTTAGTATGTTTGAGCCATTTCCATTTGCCCTTTTTATTGAGTCGATAGATGCCGATTTTATCCTGACGCGGATTAGATAGTGCAAATGAAAGTTCGATATTACCGGCCAGTGGAATTGTTTTGGGATCGACTGAATAAACTCTGCCCAAAATTGATTTGCTGTGAGAAAATCGTTCATCTGGTTTACCAAGTTCAATATTCACCGGTGAATAAAAAGATTTATTGCGGCAGATAAGACTCAAATCGCCGAGATTTCCGGTTATATACCCATCTGGACTATTCCCGGCGTGGAAGATTGAAACATCTTTGCTGACAATTGGAAAATCAGAACCGCTTTCCAAAAGTTCAAATTTAATTGCGGCCGATTTCACTTCCTTATTTCTATAATAAGCAGCATATTTTCCATCCCCTGCTGGTGAACTGATTAATTCTTTAATATATCCATCATCAAAAGTTATTCTTATAAGTGGTGGTTCCACAATTTTGCGACGGGTTGAGATGTTAAACAGAAAACCACCATCAACCAAGCTGTAATCAAAACTGTAATTAACCTTGCCCGGCTTCTTTAAGATAAAATGATTATCAGAAAGCTCCCACCCTGATTCTCCGACAGCAACAACTTTGATTGCATCAGGTTTCCTTTTGCCGGAAAAAATAGTGAATTGATAATCGCCGCTTTGTTTTTTGTCGAGTTGATTTGGTTCGATTATATTCCATTTCACCTTATCCGATGAACCAAACACTTTAATTTTTTTGAGGTCAATATATTTATTGTCAATTCTGTTTTCCATATAACAGGTTGTATCATCGACCCAAACCGGGTTAAAAAGTCGGCCAGCGGGAATCATCACAAATTCAAATTTCAGTTCAGTTTTATTTCCGGCAGCATCATATACTTCTATTCGCGCCCGATGCAGGCCATAATCTATTTCGCTGTTTATATCAAATATTCCCCCGTTTTTGTATGACGATTTATCTCCTGAAAATGTTTTCCCTTCCGGAATAAACAGTTGGTGCCAGTATTGGTCTTTCTCGGCGGCTGTCTGATAATCAAAGCAAAGATCGGACATACCAGTTTCGGCAAAATCGAAATTTTCATAGGTAGTTTCATAATAAATATAATCATCGATAAACAGCCGGGCCTTGAAAATATTCAGATCAGGTCCGTTTTTGCGAATTTGATCAAATACTTTTATTCTGATTCCAAATGGACCTCGAAGAGGTACCGCAGATTTTAGCATATATGTATATCGAGATTTATCATAGACAGGTTTTTTGTTGATCCTTCTGGCGCCGTTAGAAAAAACCAGACTATCATCCTGATAAACAAAGCCGACAAATTCAATTGTTGGGGCAATTCTGTCCTGGATATCAAAACCATTGGTCAGCGGATTAAGTGGCTTATTATCCGAATCGCGTACCTCAAGATGAATATGGGGAGCGCCTATTCCGCTTTTTCCTGAATAAGCTATTAAATCACCAACTTTGACCGGGAGTGAATCTATTTTGTAAAAATTATCAAATGAATAAACCTGGTTTTCTAACTGAAAATCCCAAACCAACCGTTCCAGCTTATCATTTAACCGCGATAGATGTCCAAAAACATAGGAAAATCCCTTATAATCTTTAAGGTAGAGACCCTTACCATAGCCATTATAAGAATATTTGATACGCCAGATGTAGCCATCCACAGGGGAAAATATTTTTCGACCCTCTTTGCCGCCGGTTCTGATATCGATTCCTCCATGAAAATGGGCCGGTCGGTACTCGCAGAAATTTGACGATAGATCAACATTCCCTTTTACAGGCAGCTCAAAACAGAGTGACACATTGTAAATGAGGGCAAACACGGCCAGAACTAATAATGTTCTCTTTGATGTCGATAACTTATTCATAATATATGGTTTAACAAATTATTGAGTAATTGGTTCAATGTCAAAATAAAACAATTATTGTTATTAAAACAAAAATAGCGACTTGCGCATTTGGAAAATACCGATATATTGTCTGATTGTATTGAAATTTGGATTATTGTGGTTTTTTAAGGAGACTGTAAATGTTTGAAATGTTGAGAAAAATGATTGGTCCGATAATGCTGTTGGTTTTGGTGGCTTTTTTAGCGACAATTATTTTCAGTTGGGGCGGTGGTGGATTTAGTGACAAGCCGCGTGATACGGTAGGAGTTATTAATGGTGAGGATATATCTATCAAGGTATTTGACCAATATTATCAAAACCTTCTGAGACAGGCCCAACAGGAAAATGGGAATGATATAACGCAGGCGAAACGAGAAGAAATCAGAAATAACGCCTGGCAGCAACTTCAAGCCGACATTTTGATTAATAAAGAGATTGAAAAATACGGGATCGTTGTTACTTCGGAAGAGATGTATAGTTTCCTGAAGCTTTACCCGCCGCAGGAACTACAGTCGGCTCCTCAATTTATGACCGATGGAAATTTTGATTATCAGAAGTATGTTAATGCGATGGTCAACCCTGAAAATGCCCCATTCTGGGCCAATCTTGAAAATTATGTCCTGCCTGACTTGAAAAAATACAAACTTCAGGAGCAGATCATTGGTGCAGCGAGAGTAACTCCGGCCGAAGTGATGGATGCATTTTTGGCCGAGAAGGAAAAAATAAAACTTGGTTATATAAATATTAAAAATGATAATTTCAGGGACCTTGTTACCGATGCGACTGAAGAAGAGACGCAACTATATTATAATGAAAACAAGGATATCTATCAGGTAGAAAATCGGGCGAAAATTGATTATGTAATTTTCCCTAAAGAGCCTTCTGACAATGATTGGCAAAGAATTCGTTACCAAATACAGGATGTTTATGATTCAGCCGCTGCCGGCGCCGACTTTGCAGAATTAGCCCAAATCTTTTCCGAGGATAACTCGGCATCTAATGGCGGCGATCTGGGATGGTTCAAACAGGGTCAGATGGTTCCGCCATTTGACAGTGCCGTCTTTTCGATGGAAGTTGGACAGGTTAGTCAACCGGTCAAAACCCAATTCGGCTATCATGTTATTAAATTGCTTGGGATAAAAGAGACCGAGCGGAATGCGGCGCATGTTCTCTTTAAAGTCGAAACTTCGCAGGAAACGCTTGATCAAATTCTTCAATTTGCCAACGACTTTTCGGTAACGGCTATCGAAAAGGGGTTCGAGGAGACTGCCGAGGAATTCAGCTATGAAATAAAATCAAGTTCAAGACCCTTTGATAAGGATGGACTAATCAGCCCTGAGATAAGAACCAATAGACTTATCAGTGAATTTGCCCTGAGTAACAAGGTCGGAACAATCTCCGAATCTTTTGAATTGAGTAATTTCATTGTTGTTACCAAAGTATCTGAGCGACTGCCGGCAGGTTATTCAACGTTGGATGAAGTCAGGATGAATATCATAAGCGATATCAAAAAAGAGAAAACCAGGCAGATGGCACTTGATACGGCTACTACCATTTATGAGGCAATTCAGAACGGTTCTACTTTCAACCAGGCTACTGCCAAATTTGGATTCACTTATGAAGCGACTGAGCTGATAAATCGAAATTCAGTGGTGCCAAATGTTGGACGTCACCCCGAGGTTACTGGAGCCGGATTTGCATTGACAAAAGTTAATCAGACATCGGGACCGGTTGCTTATAAAAACGGTGTCGTGATTTTGAAAATGCTGGAGAAAGTATCGGCCGACCTAGAGGAGTATAACCAGATTCAAGATTCGTTAAAGATGGTCTCGCTCCAGAAAAAACAACAGGATATGTACCGTCAATGGTATAACGATCTGGTCAACAATGCCGAAATTGTCAGCTATCTTGATAATTTTTATCGCAATTAGTTAAGAGATTTTAATATTGAATTAAAAAAAACGTCCCATACGGGACGTTTTTTTATTGTCATATAAATAATATTATATCTGTTGGCGGCTCAGCACCTTTCTTTTGTTTCGAAACTCACGAATTTCATCAATGTCAAGAATTGCAGTTAATATAGTCGGTTGATCTTCGGCATAAGTCGGCACCCGTTTGATTATTTCCCAGGGCGAAACGATAAGTGATCTCCCCTGCAACGGCTTGTTGAACAGTGAACCAATCCCGCAGGTTTTGATAATATAGGCGCTGGAATTTTGTGCCGCTGACAGAAATATATTATTATCGCGTTTAAATTTCTCAGATTTTGACTCCGCCGGTCGGTAAGGTGAACTGGTTGGGATAAATATAATATCAACCTCTTGTTCAAAAAGCATTGTAAACAGATTCGGATTTAAGGCATCGGAGCATATTAAAACTGCTATTTTAACATCATCAACGGTGTCAGTGAATATTTGATCGCCCGGTAAAATGCCCCGGTCGAGCTCGCCATCAACCGGATTTAATTTCCGATAACGGCCAACGATATTACCCCGATCATAAATATATGAGCTGTTAAAAAGTGAATCAGAGGCGCCCTCAACGACCGAACCGGCGACAAGACAGGTTCCAAATTCGACCGAGAGGTTTCTTAAATATTCCAGATTATCCTTTATTGTTAAAGCGGCACGGCTGAAATCGTTGTCTGATTCGTTTATCATACAGTATTCGGGCAGACAGACAAAATCGGGCCGCTGCTTGAAAATATGAAGCTTTTGTTCAAGCGTTAACTCCTGCCCCAACTGACTTTGAACCGCCGTAACTTTTATTAGCATTTGTTGTTTATTCTCCTCTATCCTCAGTATACGCACAACTTTGCAAAATTGTTACTTGATAATACTTTACAAAATTAAAAAGAAATATTTCAAAATTATTATATTTTTTATATTTCCACTGACAGAATCTGACAGGGGGTAGGGCGATATTGTGCACATGAAAGTAAATATAAAATAAGCCACCTCCTTATATAAGGCGGGATGCCCTAACCCTGCTTTGGGATCTTTAGGCGATATCCGGTAAAGGTCAATTCCCCTTTTGGCCTTTTTAGATCCAGGTCATCGTGGTTCCGGCCGAATCACGGTCTGATAACGGGTGTCAGTGTTTTCGGGTACTTTGAAACTTCTGTGGGGCGGTTTAAAACGAGTCAGCTTTTAATTAAGCCGATGGGAGACCTTTTTTAATGCTCTTTTAAGGGTTTCCACTTTGAAAACATCACCGGATCCCAGGCAGGGTCATAAAATTCATAATGGTACAAGGCCATTGAAGAAAAACTTCAATGGCTTAAAACAGGCAAAAGAAAACCGGCCACGAAATTTTTGGCCGGCTTTTGCAGTATATCTATCAATATTTTTTAATCTTCCATACCGTCATCAATATCCGGTATCTGCCCACAATAATTTTTCCAGCGTCCAAAGAAATTGCCCATTCCGGTTTCCTTTGGATTCTCATGATAATGTCCCTTGAGCACCCCAAGGATATTACCGTCGGCATTATAATAGTATCCCCGGAACCACCCGGCATGCCGATGTTTGGGAGATAATGAGTTTCCAGTGTGATAGCGACCCTTTATCAGCCCTTCAAACTGACCAAATTTGTCAATATACTTGCCAAAAAATTCATTATTTGCACAGGAACCACTCAAATGTCCCTGCAGAATATTATGTTGACTCATCCATTTACCATAGAAAATATTAACACCAGCCTCATCAATACCCCAACGCCCGGCGAGAAATCCTTTGGGACAACCAACTCTTTCAACCTTGAAAGCTTGAAAAGCAATAGCACTGGAATCATCGAGATAATAAATAGTGTCCATCGCGGCAAGGTCTGCTATGTCAAAACTGATTTCAAACGGTGCCGTCGAAAAAGTTATCGTTTCGGGAGTAGCTACGATTGTATCATCGAGTTTGGGGATAATGATATTAACAAAAATACCATCATGATGCACTGTAGTAAGTGAGGTCCACTCAATCAATTTACGATCTGTCCGGTCAAGAATATAATCCTGCCCATCTTCAAATTTAATTAATCTGCGAAGTACCTCGCCCCCCCGTGAAACCGAAAGAGTACCGGACCAATCGGTGACCTCGGTAACAGTGGAATCAAATCTCAACTGTCCCCATACAATTCTAAGAGCATAAATATCAGCAGTTTCATTGGCAATAACCGCTTCAACTTCCGCTGTCGTCAACATCGGATCATCGAATTCAACGTCATCGGTCATTTCCGACGCAATAACGGCAGAACCAAAGGCTGGCTCTTCATCGATTGGCTTGAAACCGCCAAACTCCTCGGAGATGTCAGCAACATCGCCCGATGTCGAATCATTGCTGCATCCGCCAACCAGAGCGATCAGACTCAACGCCAGGATTGTAACAAATAGTTTTTGTAACATAAAGACCTCATATATATTTTGAATTTCTATTTTCAATAATATCTATATCAAAAAATGTACCAAAAACGAACAGCACTATAACTCTTTGGTCAACAATAAGATAAATAACACCTACAAAATATTTCCTGCCCTTTTTTTGAACATCTCGGTACAGACACTCTTTTTTTGTCCCAGATGGTTCAATTTAGAATAAAAAAAGCCGCCTTTGGAAGGCGGCTTAATAGTAAAATAGCTAATTACATATTTGTATAATTTGGTCCTCCGCCACCTTCGGGAGTGACCCAGGTGATGATTTGATAGGGATCGGCGATATCACAGGTTTTACAATGGACACAATTTGAAGGTGTCAACATTAGTTTTTTATGCCCCGGCTTTTCCTCATTGTCTACCATCTCATAAACCTGAGCCGGACAAAAATACTGGCAGGGATTGCCGTATTCTTCAGTGCATTTGGTGTTACATATTTCAAAATCTGCTATCACCAGATGCGACGGCTGCTCTTCCTCATGTTTGGTGCCGGATCGAAAAACGTCGGTCAGTTTGTCAAAAGTATATTTATTGTCATATTTGATATTCTTCTCAACCGCTTCGTTTCCTTTACGAGCAACATAATCATCAATCTGCATCATATGTTTATAATCAGGATGGCTTTTGCGGCGATTAAAAATACCACTGCCGCCGGTTATCATCTGAAGACCGGAATGAGCCAGACCCATAATCAAACCGTCCTCAAAACCGGCATGGAAATTCCGTACCTTGTATAATTCTTCTTTGGCCCAGGAATTTTCGAATCGGTTTTCCATACCTTTCAGTGTCGCGGCACTATAATCATCTTTTTCCAGCGCCTCAAAAACTGTCTCCGCTGCAAGCATACCAGATTTCATCGCGAGATGAATTCCTTTTAGTTTTTGCGAATTTAAAAATCCGGCTGAATCTCCAATAAGCAAAAGACCATCATGGTGCAACTTTGGCATAGCATAATAACCGCCTTCCGGAATTGTCTTAGCGCCATAGTGAAGCATTTGACCACCTTCGAATATTCGCCGAATCTCCGGATGCGTTTTAAATTTCTGCATTAAAAAATGAGGGTCATTGGTCGGATTGGGGCTGTTGAGACCAACCGCAAATCCTACCGCTGCCATGTTTCCGCCCATATCATAAACAAAGCCGCCACCATATTCTTCGAGAGGTAATGGCCATCCGAAGGTATGGATTATCTCACCATCATCAAGTCGCCCCTCAGGAATCTCCCAGACCTCTTTGACGCCGGTTAGATATGACTGGGGTAACTTACCGGCACCAATATTTAATTTCGAGTATGCCTGTTTGGTTAATGAACCATGCACCCCTTCGGCCAGTACAATCACTTTGGCTTTTATAAACGAACCGGGCTCAAAATTCGAGCGCGGATTCCCTTCCTTATCCAAACCGAGATCAACCGTTTGCACCCCTGTTACCTGGCCATTTTCGACGATAAGTTCATAAGCTCCCGTTTCCGGGAAGATATTTACTTCCATCGCTTCAACCTGCTCGGCCATCCATGAGGAGAATTTATTTAGCGAGATAATATAGTTGCCATCATTTCTTAATGATTCCGGCAAAAAAGGAAGCTTAAATTTTGATTGTTCGGTCAGGTACAACATGGAGTCAGTATGCACCTTTTTTTCAAAAGGAATATCTTTTTCAAGATAGTCCGGCATCAACTCCAAAAGAGCTCGTGGATTTAAAACTGCCCCGGACAATGAATGTGCGCCAGGGTATGAACCTTTGTCGGCAATAATAATCTCAGGCATCGAAACTCTGCCTTCGGATTTTTTTATCAAATTAGCCAGATGGTAGCCGAAAGAAAGTCCGGCCGGACCGGCCCCAACAACAAGGATATCAACTTCGAGGACTTCTTTTTCAATATCCATATCAAATTTCCCTATATTGAGTAATGTTTCCGGTATTTATTGTCAGGTGAAGTATTTATTTTCTTATTCTGCGACTGATTTTTGCCGGTCGTGGTCTTTCCTCTTTAACCGAATTTGAACCACTATTTCTAATTTGAAGCATTTCGGTAATTTTTTCCCGATTACTGCCAATCGTCATCAGTCGGCCAGCAACAAGAATCGGAACACGCAAAAGATCGTTGTTTTCGACCATCATGTCTATAATCTCATTTCGCTCCGGCATTGATTTATCAATTTTATTCCTTTTATAGATTTTTGAATCAGTATCAAGGAAATGTTTTAAATCAAAATTCTTGAGCAACCGTATGATTTCATATCGCCCCAAAGGATTGGCTTCAATATCTCTAACCTGCAGTTTTACATCCTGCGATAACAGAAATTCTTTAATCTCATCGCATTCGCCGACCTTTGGTTTACTGTACATTAAAACGCTTTTCAACATCATGCCTCCAGAAAACTAATAAAAAATGTACTCTCCCAGTCGAGAAGATAAAACAAATATCTTACTCGAATATGTTGCCAGCAGGGCATACAATACTAATGACACCCTTACCAGAATTGTATAGTATAAAATATTTATTCAATTTTTCCTATAAAACTTTTGGCTTCATTAAAATTAAAAATTGAGATCGACTTATATAATATACCAGGCTTTTATATTAAAACAACTCATAATTTCTTTTAAAGTCGATTTGGTGTCTTCCTGATAAAATTTAAAATCCCTCGTTCAGGTTGCAAATAAACTTCCCATAACTTTGGCAAAAGCTATTATTTAGACGTATTTGATTCTTTCAAGTTTCAGATACTTAAAAAGTATTTAGTGTTCCTATAAGGAAGAACTGACCAGACAATAGAGTTGTTTAATATTATTAGAAATAAATAATTGAAGTGACAAAAATAAGGATCAGCCAGGCGAATTTAGAAAGTTGAGTTTTTCAATGCCAATTCATTTTCTTTTGACTTTTTCTTGGGATAAATCAATTCAACCGGTGATTTAGAAAACCGATTCAATTTTTCAATAACACCTTCTATAAGAAAATCTGGAGTTGAAGCTCCTGCCGATAAACCAACCACATCAACCGGCTGACTCTTATCCTCAAACCATTTGGGATCAATTTCCCTGGCCGAGTCAATCAAATAGGCGCGTTTGCATAAAGATTGTGATATCTGTGCCAGACGATTTGAATTCGCTGATGATTTTGAACCAACAACCAACATAATATCAACATTCGGAGCCAACTTGGTTATGGCTGCCTGACGCTGTGTGGTCGCATTGCAAATAGTATTAAATACTTCGATTTGAGGAAACTTTTTGATAGCATATTGCTCAACTTCGTCAAAGTTGGCTATACCGGCAGTCGTTTGAGCGGTTAGAGCAACTTTATCAGGCAATGATTCAATTTTATCGAGATCGGAGATGCTTTCAATCACTTTTACCCGTTCAGGCGCATGACCAATAATGCCGACTGTCTCATCATGCGCACTGTCTCCATAATGCAATATATAGTAGCCAGAATCGGCCAATTTTCGGATAATTTTATGGATCCTAATTACTAACGGGCAGGTGGCATCAACCACGTTCAGTTTTTTTGCCTCGGCTCTTTTGAATATATCCGGGCTGGCACCATGGGCAGGAATTATTACGGTTCCTCCGTCAATACTATCTATAATATTTGTCTGGCCCACACCTTCTGATCTAAATTTTTCAACAATAGCTTCATTATGGACAATTTCCCGGAAAATTGTAACATTTTTATCTTGCTGAGATGTCTCTTCGGTCATTGAAATGGCGCGCTTAACACCCATACAAACTCCATAATGGTCGGCAACGATAATTTTTTTCATATCTTTACTTTCCGCCCCTCCCCCTTTTCAACCTGCCTATATTCCATTAGTCGGTTGCAATGCTTGTGCAGGCAATACGAACTTATCAATAAAATATTTGAGCAAGGTCTTATCAGAATGTAATTCGGTATGAAACGAACTTACCAGACAATTACCCTGTGATAATAAAATAGGATGGTTATCATATTTGGCCAGGACTGCAACTGCGTCGCCGGTCTTATTAACCAGAGGTGCTCTGATAAATGATGCCGGCACGATTACATTTTTATCTCCCAACGTGAGATTCAGATCCGTAAAAAAAGAAAACACCTGACGACCATAGCCGTTTCGAGTGACCGTAATATCTATTGCCCCCAGCGGCTCGATCGTTGAATCATTAATCCTGGTGGCCAGCATTATCATTCCGGCGCAGGTTCCCCAGACTGCTTTATGTTTGACAAAGGCACTCAATTCCTGACGCAGGGAAAACCGGTCAATAAGATTATTCATGGTGGTCGATTCCCCGCCCGGGATAATAAGTCCATCTAATCCTGATAAATCTTTAGATAAACGAACCTCCCGCCCGGAAGCACCAAGAGCAGTCAGTTGATACAGATGTCGCTCAAAATCACCCTGAAGGGCCAGGACACCAATTTTTAGCCGCTCATACATTCTTTTAAATCATTGCTTTATCGTATCTGAAGCAGTTTATCATCAGGTATTTCGGCGGCCGGCTGACCTTTCATTGCCTCGCCAAGTCCGCGACTACAATCGGCCAACGCTTTGGGATCAGAAAATTGGGTCACTGCGGTAACTATCGCCCGACCTCTTTTTTCCGGATTGGATGCTTTGAAAATGCCGCTTCCAACAAAAACAGATTCTGCACCAAGTTTCATCACCAGAGCTGCATCAGCCGGAGTGGCAATACCACCGGCAGCAAAATTCGGAACCGGTAATTTGCCAAGTTTGGCGACTACTTTTACAATCGACAATGGAGCCGACATTTCTTTGGCAGCGCCGTTTAGTTCTTCATCTGACATAGTTGTTAAAGTCTTTATGGCCCGATTGATCTCGCGAAGATGCCTGACCGCTTCAGAAACGTCGCCAGTTCCGGCTTCTCCCTTGGTTCTAATCATAGCGGCGCCCTCGGCGATACGCCTCAGGGCCTCGCCCAGATTTCGACACCCGCAAACAAAGGGAACTTTGAATTTCCATTTATCGACATGGTATTTATAATCGGCAGGCGTTAGCACTTCCGATTCGTCGATAAAATCAACCTCCAATGCCTGAAGAATTTCGGCTTCGGCAAAATGCCCAATGCGGCATTTGGCCATAACCGGAATTGTGACCGCTTTTTTGATTTCTTCGATTATTTCAGGAGCAGCCATACGAGCCACGCCGCCATCGGCGCGAATATCAGAAGGAACCCGCTCCAGCGCCATAACCGCTGCGGCACCGGATTGTTCGGCCAGTTTGGCCTGGTCGGGATTGATGACATCCATTATAACGCCACCCTTAAGCATTTCTGCCAATCCAACCTTAATCTTGTAAGTCTTATCTGTAAAATCCATTAAAATATATCTCCTTCCATCTGTAAACTATCAATTACAATAACTTCATTACAAACCCAAATGAATATATAAACAAAGATTTAAAATGTCCAGATATGCAACAAAAGATAAGAAAAATAATCTTTAATAAAAATAACCGGATAGTCGCAGTATTAGGATAACTATCCGGCAATTGTTTTTAATAAGGATCGACAGATTCCGGCGAGAGTCAGATAAATTTTATAATAACCTAACTCCTGTTATCCTTCAGACTTCTGCCTGCTTATTTAGACTTATATTTGGCAAAATTGGCCTTTTTTAGCGATTTCAAATAATGATCCTGCTCTTTGGTCCAGAAATCTCTCATCGGACAACCTTTGGAATGGCTGCATTCATGTTTGTCTTCACAACAAAGATTCAAATAAATTTGACCATCCATCGCTTCAATAACATCAAAAAATGTTATCGATTTGGCATCTTTTGCCAACCTGTAGCCACCGGTAACTCCTTGAAATGACAATAGAAGCTCGGCCCAGGTTAAATCTTTGAGAATTTTAGCCAAAAACTCTCTGGGGATACTCTGCGCTTTGGCGACTTCTCCGATTGAAGCCAATTTCCCTTTTGGCAGTCCGGCAAAATGCATCACCGCTCTCAAGGCATAATCGGATTTTCTGGATAACCTCATTTTACTTACCTCATGCTCTTTTATTTTATGTTCTACCATATTATTGCAAATCTAATTCATCAGGTTAATATGGACTAAAGTTACATTTTATTCAAGTCATTTTTTCAAATATTTTATCATTTAGTATTCGTTTTTGAAAAAGATTTATTAATTAATAATAGGTTATTCCATATATGTTGTAAAGAATACGAGATTTCCCTCTTTAATATCATTGTTATTTTATCTGAATCCATATTTTTGATAATTACTATTTAATTTGGTTAGGGAAAGATAGTAACCCAAACCAAGAATAGACTTGCCGGTAAATAAATAATATGTACAAAATAATCGTGGTTCCAAAAACATATTGGATCAAATCAACTGATATTTTTTGCGAAGGAGCCATTCGGTGCCCAGGGCCAGAATAAATATGGCCAGAAGCCAGAATTTGTTCCATAAGACGATTTCTGTTTTCTTTGATTCGAGGATTAATTCGGTATTGAGGCTATTATAAAGACTATCAACATTGTCCAATCTAAAAAACAGACCACCGGTTTTCTGCGAAATTGATGATAATAAGCTAAAGTCCGGTTTTCGTTGATACTCTTCAATCGAAAATGTTTCCACCGCGATCTGGCTCCGGGTCTCTTTTAATATCCGTCCATCTTTTTCAATTAACCCGGTATAGTCATACTTCCCGGGAGGTAGCAAATCGATTTCGGCACGATAACCCCCCGCTTTGCTTTCTATAAGCTGAATAACGGTTGTGTCGGAGGATTCATCGACAAGGGTTATATCACCGGCCGCCCCAGAAATTGGTCGAAAACCGAGATCGTAAACCGAAGCATTAAAGCCTATTTTTTCTCCACGTGAAAATATGTTTTTATCAGGGACAATCCTAATCGGGTCAGAATCTTCCTGAAAAGATAACCAATTGATTATGCCATCAAAAAACAGCCGGTACTCTTCAGCATCCTCGCCAAAACCATAGCCAAAAAATGCCCAATGCCAAAAAGGAGCAGCCGAAGTGGCGATAACTTTTCCGGGGCCAAAATTACGGTATCCAAGAATTGGGAGGTCATCACCCAGTGTAGAAATATCAGCTGTAACATAAATTTCTGAATTAGGTGCAACCGAATCAAGTGGGACAATCGTCTCAAAATTGGGAAGGTTGCTCCAGGCCTGACGAATGCTGCTGCGGTTTTCAGAAATTCTAACAGCAGGATGAAACAGATAATTTTCATCTGGTTGACCATTAAAAGTGAAATAGATCATTTCGGTTTTTCTTTTGGTCGATACAAAAGGTAGAAAATTATCAACCGCTCTTGGAAAAGGCGACTCCAAATAATTATCACCTAAGAAAGCAAGCAAACCGCCACCATGATCATTTAAGAACGATTCAATCAGCCCAACTTTTGATTTCAGATTATTGTTATTGACATCATAGAGAATTATTAAATCGAAACGGTTTAGTTCCTGCTGTTGGGATGGAAACCGGCCGGTCATGGATTCTCCGTTTTCTTTATAAGTAACTGCTGTTAATTCAATCGATTCTGAGTTGCTCAAAAAACGTTTCAGAAACGCATATTCCCAGTCAAGCCGATCAGCTACCAAAAGGACATTTAGTTTGCTTTTTAATACCATAACCGAAAATAGACGACTATTGTTTTTTTGTGATAATTCATTTGGAATATCTGAAACAGCTATTTCCATTGTTTGCCGGCCAATTTTATCCGGACTAAATTTAAGTATGATATTATCTTTAAGATTACCGGGCGGCAGACTGATAGTTTTTGATTGGACAGTTTTCTCATCAATTTTAATTTTAATTTTAATTTGAACCTGTTCGTTATTCATCCCGGCCCATTCCAGTCCGACCGTTAATTCAGTAGGTTTGCCAGCGAAGATAACATCGTCATACTCCAATCCGGTAATTGATATATCTCGGGTGTCGGTTTGTTCACCAAATCCAATTGAGTAGATCGGCGTCTTCATTCCCGAGACGATTTCGGTAGGCGAGGTTCCACTATTATTGATACCATCGGAAAGCAACAACCAATAATCCGAAGGCGAACCCATTTCTTTACGGGATAGATCGGCGAGACTGTTTCCAAGTGCGGTTTTATCCAAATTAACCGAACCTCCAAATTCGGTTAAAGATTCGGCAAAAACATATTGTCTTAGATCAAAATTATCAAGAAACCTACCAAATTGATTAGCTCCCAATAATGAATCGGCCAAATCTCGCCTCGATCTGTTTTTATCAATGGTATCCATACTTTTGGAAT
>DAOUVS010000346.1 GCA_030667525.1 Candidatus Zixiibacteriota bacterium
CATTCTTCAGGACCTACGGCAGGGCTCCTGACCTACAAAGAATATCGAAACCAGCGGTAAATTATGACATACAAATTTTTATTAAATCATTTAAAATTCATTTTTACAAACTTATTGACAAATCGTCTTATATATACTTACTTTTGTGGCTAAACAGTGAAACTGGGAGGATAATGAGTCCTAAAATGTAAATTCCCGGCAACTGTTAATAGGAATAGGAAGAAAAATATAAACGTTATTATAGCTTTGTTTAGAGGGAGTGATATGAAAAAAACATCAGTGGTTTTCATTTTGGCGATGTTCCTGATTTTTGCTACGGCTGCGATTGCTCAGGATGAAGAAGAAGAAGGAAAATGGCGCAATTTTGAAATCAGTATGAATATTGGATTAACGATGCCGTCTAATATTGACTGGTATGATACTCTGGCGGCAAAAAACGGAATTCACTTTGGTATGTCGGGCGGATATTATTTATCTGAGCGGATCTGTCTCGGAAGTTATTTTAGCTATTCGCAGATGGCCCCCGAAGAAGTGTCAAGCTTTGACATTTCAGATCAAAAATACAAAATGTATAATGTCGGCCTTTATGGTAAATATGCTTTCAGCGGCGAGTCAAATTTTGAACCGTATGTCAAAATTTCCGCCGGCATCAATTTCGCAAAATTTGCCACCTGGGTCGGTGATTTCAGAACCATCCTTCGTGAGATATCATATGATCCTGCCTTCAGCGGCGGCTTATATTTGGGAGCTTCTTATTTCACTTCCGATTATGGAGCGCTTTTCCTTGAAGTCGGTTATCATATCGATAAACTGAAAAACACTCCGGCGATATATGCCGGTGAGACATTTCCATTCCCCGAAGATATAAAATATCTCGAGTTGAATATCGGTGTCGCTGTCTTTTTCGGACCGGAATGATCGATAAATAGATTTAGATTATTATACCCCTCATTTTTTGAGGGGTATTTTTTTGGTTGATAAACAATTTTATTATTATTATTTGAAGGTATGCAGAAAACAAAATTATTACTTGTCGATGACGAAAATTCCCAGCGCCAGATGCTGGCCGGGTATCTTGAGAAAAATGGTTTTACAATCAGGCAATCCGCTTCGGGTGAAGAAGCATTAAAAGAGTATGAAACATTTTTTTCACCGGTCGCTGTTGTTGATATGAAAATGCCCGGTATGGGCGGGATTGAATTGATAGGTCTTCTCAGGCAGACCAATCCGTTTATCCAGATAATAGTTCTAACCGCTTTTGGATCAGTTGACACGGCCGTCGCGGCGATGAAACAAGGGGCGTTTCATTATCAGACCAAGCCGGTCGAACTTGAGGAGCTTCTCCTGAATTTGCAGAAAGCTTCGGAGCAGCATCGGTTAGTGATGGAGCATCATGTTTTAACCGAAGCGGTCAAGGAAAGATTCGGAAGTGGTGAGATCATTGGAAAATCAAAAGCGGTCGCCGATGTTTTGGAACTGATTAATCTTGCGGCTCCCGGCGACACGACGATTCTTATTACCGGTTTATCGGGGACAGGGAAGGAACTAGCGGCGCGGGCAATACATTCGCTTTCGCCTCGTAAGGATAATCGATTTGTGGCAGTCAATTGTGCCGCTTTGCCGGAGAATCTTCTCGAATCAGAACTGTTTGGTTATGAAAAAGGAGCTTTTACCGGAGCTGATAAACGAAAGTTAGGACGGTTTGAGTTGGCCGAGTTAGGAACGATTTTTCTTGATGAGATCGGTGATATGCCTCCGGCGATGCAGGCTAAGATGCTTCGGGTGATCGAATACAAAGAGATCGAGAGGCTTGGAAGTGAAAAGACGGTTCCGCTTGATGTCCGAATTATCACTGCGACCAATAAAGATTTGACCAAAATG
>DAOUVS010000152.1 GCA_030667525.1 Candidatus Zixiibacteriota bacterium
ACCGAATCTTTCAGCGCGATAACCACCACCGGCATATTTTCATCAATAAGAGCAATCGGACCATGTTTCATCTCAGCCGCCGGATATCCCTCGGCGTGAATATAAGAGATCTCTTTGAGCTTTAACGCGCCCTCCAAGGCAGCCGGGAAATTAACCCCACGACCAAGATAGAGGAAATTATTTTTTTGATAATATTCACGGGCGATATCCTTTATCTGGTCTTCAAGACTGAGACATTTTTCAACCTGCTCCGGTATCTTTTGAAGCGCCTCGACCAGATCCAAACCCTGTGTCACCGAAAGCTGCCTCATCCGTGCCAGAAGCAGAGTTATAAGCGAAAGAGTCATCACCTGCGATGTAAAAGCTTTGGTAGAAGCGACCCCGATTTCCGGTCCGGCATGGATATACACGCCACCATCGGTTTCACGAGCAATTGTCGAACCGACCACATTACAGATACCTAATACGGTCGCTCCTTTTTGTCTCGCCTCCCGCATCGCCGCCAGCGTATCAGCCGTCTCGCCCGATTGACTGATTACAAGCAAAAGCGTATTGTCCTCAATAATCGGAGCCCGGTATCTGAATTCGGAGGCATATTCCACCTCAACCGGAATACGAGCCAGCTCTTCGATCATATATTCAGCAATAAGAGCCGAGTGCCACGATGTTCCGCAGGCGGTAATTATTATCCGGTTTATCCGGCGCAGTTCATCAATCTGAAGATTTAAACCATTAAGGATAGGGGTACCATCATCAGAATTAAGTCGTCCCCTGATAGCATTTTTCAGCGTGGTTGGCTGCTCAAATATTTCCTTGAGCATAAAATGATCATAGCCGCCCTTTTCAATCATATCGAGGGTCCATGATATCTCCTCGATTTTTGGCGTCCGCCGCGTTCTGTCTATTGAAGTGATTTCATAGCTGCCGGCCTTAACAGTGACAATTTCGCCTTCTTCAAGATAGACGGCACGGTTGGTATAGGCCAGAATAGCGGAAACATCGGAGGCAATAAAATTTTCATTTTCACCAAGACCCAGTACCAATGGCGAACCCAGACGGGCGGCAACAATTGTATCCGGGTTATCAGATGAAATTACGGCGATCCCATAAGTACCTTCAACCTGGGCCAGAGCATTTCGAACCGCTTCGGTCAAATTGCCGTCATAATGCTCCTCAACCAGATGGGCCAGAATTTCGGTGTCGGTCTCGGTTCGAATATTATGACCCTTTTCCACAAGAAACTGTTTTAAGGCACGGTAATTTTCAATAATTCCATTATGAACCAAAGCTATTTTTTCATTACAATCATAATGCGGATGAGCATTAAGATCCGACGGTTCGCCGTGTGTTGCCCAGCGGGTATGAGCAATTCCGTGGACCGAATTAAAATTCATCCCGCTCAGTTGTTTCTCAAGTTCCTTTATTTTACCGGCCTTTTTTTCGGAAACCAATTTGCCATTTTCAAACAGCACAATACCGGACGAATCATAACCTCGATATTCAAGCCGTTTGAGTCCTTCCATCAAAACCGGTAGCGCCTGGCGATAACCTGTATATCCCACAATTCCGCACATAATTATTATCTTATTTTAAAAGTTTGAAAATTTCATTTTTTATATCGCGGGTCAATTTTTTATTGTTTGTCTCAACTATTAATCTATAAATCGGTTCGGTGTTTGATTTCCTTATCTGGAACCATCCGCCTCCAAAATCAAATCTAAGACCGTCGCGCTTATCAATTTTTAATCCCTTAAAGCTTTTTTTAGCCGCTTCTTTCATCCGGGCCATCTTTCGATCAAAACCGGCCGGAAGCGGCGCTTTGGTTTTTATATTATAATATATCGGCAAAGTTCCCACTAAACCTGAAAGTTTCATCCCGGTTTCAGCCAGAAGAGAAGAAATAATTGCGCCTCCGACAAGGGCATCGCGACCACAGTGGAAAGCCGGATAGATAACGCCGCCGTTTCCCTCGCCGCCAATCACTGCCCGAAACTTCCTGATACCGGCTATAACATTCGCCTCACCTACCGGTGAATAACGCAGCTTTGATCCCGCTTCTCTCGCGATATCTTCAGTGACACGAGAGGTTGACAGGTTGATGACCACATTTCCCTTTTTCCTGGTTAGAATATATTTTACCGCCAGAGTCAGGGTCAACTCCTCGCCAATCGGTCGACCGGTTTCATCAACCAGCGCCAGTCGGTCGGCATCAGGATCGCAGGCCATCCCCAGATCTGCCTTAAATTTACGGACCGCTCCAGACAACATTTTCAGATTGTCAGGAATTGGTTCCGGCTTATGAACAAAATCACCATCACCGAGACAATTCAGTCGTATAACCTCAACACCTAAAGCCTCGAGCATTTCCGGAAGAGCGAACGATCCGGCACCATTAACCGCATCAACGACAACTTTTAATTTGGCTCTTTTAATTTTATTGCGATCGATAACATCGAGTTTCAAAACCTGCTTGATATGTCTGTCGATCCAGCTATTATCGGATTCCAGACTTCCCAACGATTTGTTTCCAACAAAAGCGAATTTTTCGGAATCATAGATTTTGTTTAATTTGGCCAGATCATTTTTATCAATAAACTCGCCTTTTTTATTAAACAGTTTAAGGGCGTTCCACTCTGACGGATTATGACTGGCGGTCAGACAAACGCCGCCAGCGGCTTTTAGTCCGGTTACTGCTATTTCCACTGTGGGTGTTGGAACAATACCGATATCGATAACGTCACACCCGACCGACCGCAAAGCAGAGATCACCGCCATTTTAAGCATCTGTCCTGAGAGACGGCTATCGCGCCCGACAACAATTTTCCGACCGTTCAAAAGTGTCCCAAAAGCGGCGGCATATTTGGCCGTCATAATCGGATCTATCCCGGCACCGACAATCCCCCTGATACCGGAGGTTGAAACCATCAATGTTATTTCTTTATTCTTCAATTCATATTCTCCAAATATTATAGACAATTACGGAACCATCACGAAAATATTACAAAATTTTATATAAAAAAACAATGATTCCAGCTTTACTCTATATATTAATTTGATTTTATATAGATAGATAGCATTATTATATAATAAAGAACAAAGGAAAAATAATGCCTTTTCACAGCTTTAGCGGACTCAATCTGCATTACGAAACATACGGTTTGGGCGATACCGCGCTTCTTTTTATTCATGGCCTTTACGGCGAAAGCAACAGTTGGAAATATCAGATCGATTATTTTTCTGATAAATATAAAATAGTGACCATTGATATGTTCGGGCATGGACTAAGCACCAAAGATGTTGACCCGATTATGGTGCCGCGTCTCAGTGCTGAGGCGACAGTTGATCTGATGAAAAATATCGGTCTGCCATATTTTGTTATTGGTCACAGTTTTGCCGGTAATGTTATGCCTGAGATGATTAAACTCGATGGCAATATATTAAAAGGTGTCATTTTTGTTGACTGTACCTATCTGGGCGATTGGGAGATTTTGAAAACGAGAGCAAAATTCGGCAAAAGTATGCTGACCCTATCGGATGAGAATATTGGAGCCGAGGCAGAACATTGGTATAATTCATTAATTGTTAAAAACGCGACACAGGAAGACCGGGATTTTATTTTGTCTTCGTTTAGAAAAGGGGATCATCGCTGGATGTTTCAATCAGTCGCCGGCTGCGATCAATTTATTAAAAAATATCCAATCGAGGAAACGCCAATCAGAGATAATCAGCCGATATTAATAATGGAAAGCGGCAGTGGTATTGGCATAAATTTTCAAAAATCATGGGTCAATTATTTTAAACTGGCCGAGTATTATCTATTCGAAAAAGCTGGCCACTTTTTCTTCATCACCGACCACGAACGGTTTAATAAGATTTTGGGGGAATTTTTGGAAGAGAATATTTGAAATTTATCATTCCGTCAGGAGCTAGGTAACAAAGTAATACCATTTATCCGACAACTTCAGCAAATTTTCTATTGTCCCGCAGAATGTTTCTTCCCTACCCACCACAGGCGGGACATCCCCCTTAACATATAAATAGCCAGAACAAGTATTCAAAAAGCCGTCTTTTTCAAAATAGATGAATCCTATTTTTTCCTCAAAACTTATTACATTGAGATTGATTAACTTATTTCTAAATTGTTCATAAGTTATTGAATCAAGGCCCTCTTTTTCAAGCAATTCCAGATAATAATGAACATAATTTTGATTATATTTAGTTACGCCAGTATCATCATACGAAAAAGTTATAAATTTATTATTTATTTTTAGGGCAGCTCTCAATCCATCAGTCATTTGGAAAATTGAATCATATTCTGAAATGTCATTTACAAATTCATTTAGTTTGTCCTGTCTGGAATAAAAGAATCTCTTTATGGAACATTCATGCAAACCCATAAATCCAAAAAAGCCTAATGGAAATAATAATAGTGTGTAGGCAATTAGTATTATTTTTTTCTTCATATGCAAATCAGTGAACATCAATAAAAACAGGCAAATTGGAATCATGGGTAGTGAAAAAAAGGAAATAACAAAACCATAGTCATTACTATCAAATATCTCTGGGAAAGATAGAGTAATAAATATTATGTTTATTGCGCAAAATGGAATAATTAAAATCAATAGCTTAAATACTCTCATTCACTCTCCAACCGCTCCAACTCTTTTTGGTAGTAATCATTTTCCGGATCATGCGCGACGGCGTTTTTTCTTGCTTCCAATGCACCATCTATTTTATTATTGGCTTCAAGAATTTCCGCCAGAGTAGTAAATACTCGGGCACGATACTTACCCGGTTGCACTTGCGGCAATGTCTTACGGGCAAACATCTCGGCTTCATCGAGATTGATTTTCCGAATCAAGCACCATTTGGCAAACATATAATATGCATCACGGCTATCCTGCCAGCCTTGAGCCATTGTTGTTTTTTTAATACCCACTGCTTTTTGAACATCTTTTTCAAGATACAGCGCATAATCAGCCTGCAAATCAATATTGGCACTTTGCATCTGTTGATTTTTTGATAATGCAGAGATCTCAATACCGGCCTTGAGATATTTTTTCAGTTGATCTAATTGACCAGCTTTAACAGCCAGTCGGGTCATCAGACGGGCAACATCGACAATATTTTTGTCATTTTTTTTCGCCATCCCCAAAACAGCATCGGCCGCCGGGATTACCTCATCAAAAGGAAGTTCCTCTTTCCAGACCGCATTGGCAATATTTTCAAATATTTTATAGGAGTAATCAAATCCACTCCCCTTGCCAAGCTCCAGCGATTTGCGGTAATATTCCACCGCCTTAACATTTTCTCTGATACCTGAATAGTAACCGGCTATAAATAGTGCATCTTCAAAAGATGCTTTAATTTTGAATCTTTCCAAGCGCTCCTCGACTGTCGTTAGATCAGTTAAGGCATTATTCAGCGTATTGACCAATACTTGAGCCCCGCCGGTATAACCGATCCAGCGCTTGATCGTTTTTCCGGAACTATTTGCCAGAATAAATACCGGGTAGGTTGTCCCGACCTTATAACTCTCCGAAAGTTGTTCCCCCTCACCATCGTTGACATTTAGAGGCAGGTGCACCACTTTTTTGAAGGCATCAATTAAAATCTGTTCCGATTCCGCTTCACGAGCGGCTTTTTGACAAAACTCTCAGTCCTCGTGAACAAATTCCAAAAGAATCGGAATCCCCGAATTGGCAGATAATATTTTCGCCTGTTCAAGAGTTTCTGCCTTTTCTCCAAAAACAAAACCTGAAGTCAACATTAATAGTGCAATAATTAGAACAGATATTTTTTTCATATTCATAATAGATGTCCTGTGCAAAATATTAATTCATTACTTTATTATACAAAAGTTGGCATCTTGAGAAAAGTATATTTTTCAAAAACTATAACTAATTTCTCCATAATCTATTACTTGATAAAATAACAAATATTAGCTATATTGGTCTTGGCTGTAAGGTAGAAATAAATATTATAAGGAGTTAGAAATATGTTAGTAAAAACTTTATTGGAAAACAAACCGGGCGAGCTGATTAATATTAAACCAGAAACATCACTTGACGAAGCAATGGAACTGATGCTTGAGAAAAATATCGGCTGCCTACTGGTTCTCGGTAGTGATAAATATCTTGAAGGCATTCTTAGTGATAGAGATATTTTTAAATCTGTGCATAAAACCAAAGGCGATTACCACTCACTAAAAGTCAAAGACATCATGACTGTCGCGGTGATAGCCGGAAAATTAACCGATGAGGTTTCCAATATTGCCTGGGTGATGCAAAAAAACTATATTCGCCATATTCCGATTGTTGACGACAATAGTGTTGTCGGTTTAGTCTCGCAGCGTGATATTCTTAAGTACGAGATTGAAAGGCAGGAATTAGACAACCGTTATCTCCAACAGCATATGGACGGAATCCATACCCGCGACCGCTCTGCCGATTTATAGAATGTTCCTGTAAGATTTGTCTCAATATTTAAATTGACAAATCTTTAATTTAAATTATCTTAATCATATAAGATTATAGACCTATAAATAATCGAGCCTCTTACATCCTCAACCGCCGCAATTGTATTTGTTTGGAGGATATTATGAAATTGGTCCAAAATCGCAGTCACAGTAGAACAAAATCAAAGTTTATTTTAACGATTCCTGTTTTTATTTTGGTTATGTTTTTATCTTCCAATGCATTTGGTGGGATATCATTCACCAAATCTTATCCCCCACAGCCAACAGAGAATCATACGTTTTCAGTTCAAGCATGTACCTATTATTCTGATTTATGCTGGATTCTTGATGGATTTTCCATATATCAGGAAAATGATACCATATTTATATTTATTGAAACTCATGATAATTGGGATCTGGGATATCTCTGCCCACAAGAACCAACCGGATATTGTGAAACATTTGAAATTGGTCCATTACAATTGGGTAATTATGTAATTAAGACGATTGAAGTATTTGAATCTTCGCGTGCTACTCCTGATACTGCACTTACTCCCTTCAATGTAGTACCATATGGCGGAGCAACTTTGAATGTTCCAGACGAATATGCAACAATTCAGGACGCAATTGATAACAGTATATGTGGAGACACCATATTAATTGGTGATGGAATATTTTCAGGAGTCGGTTTTAGAAGTGTCACACCTGTCGGCAGGTCAATTGTTATTAAATCTTTAAACGGCCCTAGAAATACAATAATAGACAGTGAGGGTTCCGGAAGATTTGTATTTATGGGCGAAGATTCGACTACCATTATTTCAGGC
>DAOUVS010000226.1 GCA_030667525.1 Candidatus Zixiibacteriota bacterium
AAACATATCAATTGCCTCGAAATAACTGAAATAGACAAGTCATCAACAACGATGCAGATGATTACTTTCTTCCTTATAAAAGGCGGTACCATCGGCTGCATGCGTATGGCGGCAAGATATGCCAAAGTCGCATTCAATGAGATAAATTCTGCTCTTTCCGAAAAACCTGTCGAAGTTCCCTCCCCTCCGGTAAGTTGCACGGCGTTATTGGCACAAAAGATCGGTCTCTCCGACATGCAGACCGTTATGGTCGCGGGACTTGCAGGCGGAATCGGCTTATGCGGAGGTGCCTGCGGGGCTTTGGGAACTGCGTTATGGAATATCGGATTGAACAGACTTAAAGAAAAAGGCGGCAAAATCAGTTTTAAAGACCCCAAGGCATTGGAACTGATTGATAGATTTTTGAAATACACCGACTATAAATTCGAGTGTTCCGAAATTGTCGGGCGAAAATTTGAGAATATCAACGATCATTCGGAATATATCAAAAACGGCGGCTGCGAAAAACTGATAAATCTCCTCGCCCAATCTTGATTATTACCGGGTGGGCGTTAGATTCAGTGTGAGATATCAATCCAAAATTGGCCTTTCTGGATTTTCGCTTGGAGAATATAAGTTCTTAAAAACCAATGTATCATTATGAAAACCATAAATATCAAATACGCCATTGCCTAAAATATCATATATTGGCTCATAACAAATGTAATACGAGTAATCCTTTTTGGGTTGCTCTATTAATTTTGTTTGTTCAATAAGCCCAACAATCGTGTCAGTATTTTGCTGCGTAAAAATAAAACTGAATCTATTTAATAGTCTATAGTCTACATATATATCAAAAAGTTCAACTCTTGACGATTTCCAACCTTCTCTAATTCCAGGGAAAAAAGGATTGCTTGAATATCTTACATAGTCCTCTTTTGCAAAATACGGTAAATCAGGAGAAATTTGATTCATAACAATCGTATCCAAATCTGAAGCCAATTCAGTTATTTGTATCTTATTGTCCAAGGATATAAAATTGTCAGGGATATCATATTTTGATTGGTTTTTAATCATATAACAACCGCAATTTATACACAGAATGACACCAATTAAAATCATTAACACTTTTTTGATCGATAAATTAATCATATATTACCTATTCTATATATATTTATACACATAACAAATTGGTAACCCACCCAGCGGGTGGGGATTTTGTTAGAACATTTCCGCACCCCAAGGGGTGCGCCACCTGACCGATCTACTGAACTTCTAAAGAAAATTATACAATTTAACAAAAAATAACCCCAATATTAATAATCGATCAAAAAATTGCCATTAGTGGAATCTCTTTTGAAAATAAAAGAATCCCTGAATACAAATTTATCATTATTAAAACCATAAATATCAATTTTGCCCTCTTCAAATCTGTACAACAAATACTCAAGATAAATATAGTAGCAGTGATTTTCTTTTGGTTTTTTTATCAAATCTGTTTGTTGGATGGAATTAATAATCGAATCAGTAGTTGTCTGTGCAAAAACCAAAGTAAATGAATTTAGTAGTTTATAGCTCACATAAATATTTACTACTTCTTCCCGTGATATTCGCCATTCCTCCAACCCAGGGAAAGAACGTATATCTACAAAACTAATGTAATTATCCTCCGTAAATTTGGGTAAATCAGCAGAAATTTGATCCAAAACAATTGCTTTTATATCTGATACCGATTCAATATATTGCACCTCATCGTTTAAGGAAACAGAATGACTGCAATCATGAATCGGCAGTGTTTTTCTATTAAGACAACCAAAATTAATAATAAGAATGACACTAATTAAAATCATTGACACTTTTTTGATCGATAGTTTAATCATATATTACCTACTCTATATATATTTATACACATAACAATCTAATAACTGACAAATTATTTGTAAATAAAAATAGCTGATCTGTTCTTACAAAATCGCCACCAAATCAATGTTGTTTTGGTTTATCACCCTCTTTTAGTGAATGGAAAATTTGTAAATAAAACAATTAGGGCAAAACTTCTTATGAAGAAGATGCAGATTCAACATCGATTTGATAGTCTAATGTCAAAAAAAACGGAACGAACCCATTTTGCTGTAATTGTCTGGGGGTGATATAGTTACAAGGATTTTTTTGAAAATGATATTAATGGTGCCCCACAGAGGGAAGTAGGTCGGTGTTCCGAGTGGAGTGACACGGAGCGAGAAACCCGACAATTTTTTGTGTTGTGTTAGGTCTTGGCCGAAAGAATTGAGGGTGTGACCTGACGGAACGGAGCAATAAAAAACAAAAAAATGACAAAACGCCTGTCCGCCTCTGGAGGGAACCCATTTTGCTGTAATTAATTGGAGGTGATATAGTTATAAGGACTTTTAAAAAAAATGAGATTGCCGCACGCCAAGGCGCATCTTCGACACTTCGCTCGCGAATAACGTTTTGAAGAATGGGAATTTTGATTTGAAAGATTGAAAGGAAATATGGAACAGGCAATAATCAAATATTAATCAGATCGGCATTTCGACTAGGCGGTATTTTTTGTGGAGTTTGGCGCCCATATTTTCAGCGGCACGGCACATCAGTTCATTGGTTTCCAATATCCATGACAGCTCGGCCCATTTGTACTCGAATTCAAGACCTTTCAAATAGGTCTCAACAAAAAACATATTATCGATACCGCGTTTTTGGAATTTTTTGATAACACCCATCGTCAGCATCCTGACCCCATCAACTTTGTTGCTGACTTTGGTGTGCCACAAAAGTTTGAAAAGCCCGGTTGGAAAAAGACGGCCATTAAGCTTTATGAGCGCCTGATTTATATCAGGAACAGCGAGACAAAAAGCGGCCGGTTCATCATCGACAAAAGCAATAAAAGCCATCCGCGGGTCAACGATTTGTTTGAGATGTTTGGCCATATAAAAGAATTCATCTTTCGGCATCGGCACAAAACCCCAGTTATGTTCCCAGGCCTGATTGTAAATCTGGTTTATGAGAATTATCTCTTCGTCATATTTCGAATAATCCATACATCTGATTGTGATGCGGCTCCGCTGTTTTATTCTTTCAACGATTCGTATTTGCCGTTCAGATATCGGGGATTCATGGGTAATCAAATAAGCATGAAGATCCATCACCTTTTTAAGACCAAACTGTTCGGCTAGTTTTGGCAAGTACGGGTGGTTCCATGGATTCATTATCGTCGGCGGTTCGTCAAAACCCTCAATCAAAAAGCCTATTTCATGATTAGTGGAAAAATTGGTCGGTCCCCGCATATTTTCCATACCCTCTTTTTTGAGGGTAATCATCGCGACCTTAAGAAGTTTCGAGGCAACCTCATAGTCATCGATAACGTCAAAAAAACCAAAGAAACCGGTTTTTTCCATATGAAATTCATTATGCTGAAAATTAACACAAGTGGCAATCCGGCCAACTATTTTACCATCTTTTTCCGCCAGAAACAGTTTCGTTTTGGCTACTCTATAAAATGGATTTTTCTTTTTGTCAAAAAACTCTTTGCGTTCCGAAATAAGAGGCGCAACCCAGTTTGGCTCATCTTTATAGAGATCAAATGGAAACATTATAAAATCTTTTTGATGTTTGCTGGATTCGACCTCGATAACATTGACGCTGTTTGACATTATATTTGTTTTTATGAGATGATACCTATTTTTTTGCCAATCTTCTCAAACACCTCAAGGACACGATCAAGGTGTTCGTCAGTATGAGTGGCGGTGTATGATGTTCGAAGTAGTGCCTGTCCCGGCGGCACAGCTGGAGATATGGCCGGATTGGTAAAAATCCCTTCCTCAAACAACGCTTTCCAGAAGGCGAAGCAGTCCATATCCTCGCCAACCATCACCGGAACAATCGGCGTTTGAGTGGCACCAATGTCAAACCCGAGACGGCGGAACTCGGTATGCATCTTATGAGCATTTTTCCAAAGATTTTGAATACGCTCCGGTTCGGTCTCAATAATATCTAATACTTTCAGCACCGCCGCCGTTGATGATGGCGGTAATGATGCTGAAAAAATAAGTTCGCGTGAATGGTGCTTAATGAAATTAATAGTATTACTACTGGCGGCAATAAATCCTCCAATAGAAGCAAATGATTTTGAAAAGGTTCCCATCTGGATATCGATTTTATCGATCAGATCAAAATGTTCTGCGGTTCCCCGTCCACCCTTGCCGAGAACACCAACGGCATGGGCATCATCAACCATAATTCTGGCACCATGCTTTTTTGCCACCTCAACCAGATTGGGCAGGTCAATAATATCACCTTCCATCGAAAAAACTCCATCGACAACAACCAGAACGCCACCTCTAAAACCATTCTTATACAGATTTCCAAGAACCCGATCAAGATCTTCCATATTGTTGTGAGCAAATTTGTATGTTTTGCCATAAGATAATCGACAGGCTTCAACTATTGAGGCATGATCACCGCGATCAATAACAACCGCGTCATTTTTTCCGACGATACAGGATATCGCTCCCAGATTGGATTGAAAACCGGTTGAAAAAACCAATGCTGACTCCCGTTTGGTAAATTTCGCCAGCCGCTCTTCAAGCTCGACATGAAGGTCCAGAGTTCCGTTCAGATATCGTGACCCGGTGCACCCGGAACCATATTTTAGGGCCGCATTGGCGGCAGCTTCTTTGACCCGGGGGTCATTGGTCATACCAAGATAATTATTGGAGCCGATCATGATCATCTTCTTGCCGTTTATGGTAACTTCATTACCCGGCGCCGATGAAATCGGCTGAAAATATGGATACAACCCGGCCGCTTTAACTTCGTCGGCTCTGGTAAAATTAATGCACTTTTCAAACAGGTCGGTTTTCAAATCAGTCGTATTTTCGGAGACGCTCAATTGTTTATCCTTTCAATTAACATAAAAAATAAAATTATG
>DAOUVS010000297.1 GCA_030667525.1 Candidatus Zixiibacteriota bacterium
ATCCAGAATAATGCTCCCGGGCCGCCAACCGCAATCGCTGTCGCGACTCCGGTGATGTTTCCGGTTCCAATGGTTGCCGACAGGGCCGCCGAAAGCGCCTGAAAGTGAGAAATCTCGCCCTTATGTTCAGGTTTATCATACTTCCCGGAAATAAGCTCAAAACTATGTTTAAAACCGCGAAATTGAACCAAATAATTACGAATTGTCAGGAATATGCCGGTTCCCACCAGCAGAATTAAAAGCGGAAGCCCCCAAACGGCGTCTTTGATCGTATCAATAATATTTAGAAGTTGCTCCATTATAAAATAAATAATATAATGTGAAAAACAGTGCAATAAAAAAATAGAGACAAATTATGACACAGGATAATATAAAAGAGTATTTCAAAACCGTTCTGGAGAAGAATAAAGATGCTTCACCCGAAGCAATCGATATTCTGAAAAAACTGATTGATCATACAATTAATTTTCGCGATGAGCTAAAAGAAAAAGCCGACGTGATATTAACAGTGGAAGACACCAGACAGGCAATCGACATTTATCTCGAAGCGGTTCGGACCGAGCGCTTGAAAGGTGAACTGGATCCAAAAATCGACAGTTTGGTCAGATACTGGCTGATCAAAGTCAATGGCGCCACTTTTTAGCAATTGACATGACTAAAAAAGAATCTGTATATTTTGCAAAAATGAGAGACTTTTCATTTTTATTAATTTATATAATAATCATGTTTACTATTTTTTCCTGTGCCGGCCAATCTGAATCAGATTTCAATGACGATAAAAAATATGAATCGCTTCGTCAGCAAATGGTGGAAACTCAGATAATCAGAAGAAACATAACCGACCAAAATGTTTTAAAGGCAATGCGAACCATTCCGAGGCATCTTTTTGTTTCAAAAAGATATCAAGCCGAGGCTTATGATGATCATCCGCTTCCAATTGCCGACGGTCAGACAATTTCACAACCTTATATTGTGGCAATAATGACCGAGTTGATTCAGATCGATTCATCATCTAAAGTTCTCGAAATCGGAACCGGCTCCGGTTATCAGGCGGCTGTTTTGGGTGAGATAAGCAATTCTGTTTATTCTATCGAAATAATTCAGGGACTGGCCGAAAGAGCCGAACAATTACTCGATTCACTCGGTTATAAATCTGTCCAAGTCAGAGCCGGAGATGGCTATAAAGGTTGGCCGGAAGTCGGACCTTTTGATGCTATTATAGTGACCGCGGCGGCACCGGAAATACCGCAACCATTGATTGATCAACTCAAAATCGGTGGAAGAATGGTTATTCCGGTTGGTGAAAGTAATCAGGATCTGATATTGATAACAAAAAACGAAACCGGTATTGTAAAAAAATCTGTTATACCGGTAAGATTTGTGCCAATGACTGGCGAAATACTTGAGTAATACCGATTAAAGATATGAACAAAATAATATAGTCCGAAAGGGGTTTTAAAATGCCTTTAGTATCATTGATTGATATGTACAAACCGGCCAATGAGCAAGCTTATGCAATTGGCGCTTTCAACGTCAACAACATGGAGTTCATCCAATCTGCCCTGGAAGCAGCCGAAGAAAAAAAATCGCCAATAATTTTGTCCGCATCGACTTCGGCGCTCGAATATGGGAGTTTTTTCTATCTTGTTGATTTGGTTAAAACCGGGGCAGCAAAAGTTTCTGTACCGGTCGCATTAAATCTTGATCATGGTGCATCAATTGAGGAAGCCGAAAAATGTATCAATGCCGGTTTCACGGCCGTCATGATCGATGCCTCACACGAAGATTTTGAGGAAAATATCCGCATGACTGCCGAGGTAGTCAAAATGGCCAAACCGAAAAATATTTGTGTCGAAGCGGAACTGGGACGTTTGGGTGGAATCGAAGATGATGTCAACGTCGATGAAAAAGACGCCTTCCTGACCGATCCGGCTCAGGCTGAAGATTTTGTCAAACGATCCGGATGTAATGCTCTGGCGGTAGCGGTTGGAACCAGTCATGGTGCTTACAAATTTAAGAGTGAAGCGAAACTGGCGATGTCACGTATCGCCTATATTAAAATGAGTACCGGGATTACTCTGGTGCTGCATGGTGCCAGCGGTGTCGATCCTGAAGTAGTGGCCAAAGCGATCAAGTATGGTGCCGAATTACCGGGGGCCAAAGGTGTTCCCGATGAAGCGTATCGCGAGGCAATCAGTTTGGGAGTCAATAAAATTAATATTGATACCGATCTGCGGCTTGCATGGGTCGCCTCGGTGCGTGAGATACTTGCCAATAGTCCAAAAGTATTTGATCCTCGTAAGATTCTTGGACCGGCCCGTGACGAAGTCAAAAAAGTTATCATGAACAAAATGGACATTATCGGCTCCGCCGGTAAGGCATAGTACAGTTAATTCATGATATAAAAACACCAAGTAAGTGCACGGCAGATGTCCAGAAAAGTCTGCCGTGTTTTTATCTGCAGACGAGGACGTCTGTTGACCATAAAAGTGCCGGCAATTTCCAAATTCCTTGTAAGTTAATCACCTCCATAAAATTATTGCAAAATGGGTTTCCTCCAGAGGCGGACAGGCGTTTTGTCATTTTTTTATTTTTTCTCGTATGTATAAATCCCGCAGGGTTTCGACAAATTTACTACCAAATTTTGTACCGAGAGCACAAAATAGCCTAAATAATTCCTTATAAGCGGTTTCACCACCTTTGGTTACAGCAAAATGGGTTCGCTTTTCCGATTTTGTGTTTTTTACAATAAAGCTGTAATTATTTAGTTCTGTATAATTTTTCATATACAAAAAGGATAAAGATAGAATCAACATTGATTTGGTGGTGAAATTGTATTACAGTAGTAGAGGTATCAGGTGAAT
>DAOUVS010000277.1 GCA_030667525.1 Candidatus Zixiibacteriota bacterium
AGCCGTTTAAAACCAACTTTGGCTGGCATATTGCCAAAGTCGAAGACCGAATTCCCAATGATGAAAGAAAAAGCTTTGAATTGATGCAGGAAGCTTTAGGAGAAGCGGTCAAAAACAAATATCGTGGACAATTACTGGATTCGTTTTTAACGGTGATTGAGGAAAGGTCCCCGATTACTATTGAAAAGGCAACGATTGAATATTTAATACATAAGCGGGAGAATCTTTATCCCCAACAACTTCTTGAATCAATGCCAAAAAATGATTTTGATTTAAGACAGCTTGATCGCCATGAAAAAGAACTAATTCTGGCAACCTGGGAAGGTTGTCAGATGAGCCTGGGCAATTATTTGACTATGATAAAACAACAAAGAGCCGAAGTCAGACCGGACCTTGATGATTATGAAAAAATCGCGAAATTTATTTTCCACCAAAATGTGATGGATCTGTTGGCGGCCGAGGCAAGGCGAAAAGGTATTGAGGATGATCCGGAATATAAACGGAAGATAAAGAGATTTAAAGAATTAACGATGGCTATGATAGTCGAAAATGATTCGATCCCAATGATTAATCCGGCAACCGATGAAGAATTGAAACAGTATTATGATGATAATATCGAATTGTTTGAAATTCCGGCCAAAATTCATATATATGAAATACTACTCTCCTCTGAACAGGAAGCGAAAAAATATAAAAATGAAATAAAATCTCTGACAAAATTCAGAGAAGTCGCCAGTAAAGTCACCGAACGGCCCAATTACAGGGAACGCGAAGGTGATATGAGTTATATCGAGCGGCGAACCAACCAGTTAATATATGATGCGGCCGATCAGGTTTCAGTTGGGCAAATTGCCGGACCGGTTAAAAGAAACGACAAGTTCGCAATTGTTTATGTTGCTGATAAAAGGCAGGCCGAAATTCAAGAGTATCAACAGGCCAAACAATCAATCCAGGCGAATATGGGGGTGGGAAGGAAACAGGAATCTTTGGCCAGTTGGGTTGAGGCAAAGAAACAAGAGACCAAAATTAATATTTATGAAAATAATTTGAGACCCGGGATAAATAAGGCAAAATATGAGCAGACAAATTAGTTCTAACGGTATCTTCCATTCTGTTTCGGCAGGACTTGTATTCATATTTGTGGTATTAATACTGCTGGGTATCAATAATAATTCTGATGCCGGTGAGCCGATTGAGAAGATTGTTGCAATCGTTGGCAATGACCCTATTCTTGCTTCGGAGTTGGCCGCTCAGATACAGTTGATGGCTATTCAGAGAGGGATCCGACCAAAAAATGAATCTGAGTTAACTGAATTTCAGATCCAGATCCTTAATGACCTGATTTCCGAACGATTGATGTTGGCCGAAGCTCGTAAGGATACTTTGATCAGCGTTAACAGTGAACAAATTGAATCGGGTGTCGAGGATCATATAAATAATCTAATTCAGCAGTTTCCCTCCAATCAGGCTTTTCTGGAAGAGTTATCTAAAGAAGGAATGACCCTTCGTGCTTTTAAAAAGAAACTTCGCCCCGAAATAGAAAATCAACTTCTCAAACAGCAATTGATAAGCAAAAAATTATCAAATATTGCTATCTCGAACAAACAGGTTCAGGATTTTTACGAGATATATAAAGATTCAATTGCCGATCAACCTGAGGCGGTACGACTGGCGCATGTTTTGATAACTTTTCAGCCTTCGGGCGGAACCGTAGATTCGATTCGGCAGATCGCCGAGGCAGTCAGAAAAAATACTGCGGGGGGAGCCGATTTTACCACCCTGGCAATAACTTACTCGGATGGTCCCGGTGCTTTGACCGGTGGCGATTTAGGATTTTTATCCAAAGATGACGTTGTCCCTGAGTTTGGGCGGGTTGCTTTTAATCTTGAACCGGGTGAGGTCTCAGGTGTGGTCAGGACCGGATATGGCCTGCATATAATTAAATGTGAGGAGAAACGGGACGATAAGTCGCATCTCCGTCAAATACTTTTCGAGGTTACTCCGACCGCTTTTGATTCGTTGCTCAGTTATAATTTGGTGGACTCATTGCTAAATGAAATACAAAGTGGTGCCGATTTCCGTGAAATTGCCAAGGTCTTATCGGCTGACGATGATTCCCGAGCGCAGGGTGGCGAGTTGGGTTGGTTTGCGATCTCCAATTTGCCAGCCGAGTTTGCCAAAAGCGCGGCGAAGCTGCAAAATCCTGGTGATCTGGATGGTCCGGTGCTGTCAGAGTATGGTCTCCATATATTGAAATTATTGGATCGTCAGGAAGAGCGTGAGGTGACCCTCGACGAAGATTTTGACAGAATCAAGGAGATGGCACGTCAGGAGAAAACCGGCGCGTTTGTTGACAACTGGCTCGAAGAGCTTAAAGAAAAAATGTATGTTGAGATTCGTCCTTTGTAAATAGGTTAAATATTTTATGCGGCTTGATTTATATCTGTCAAAAGTAGGTTTGTTGAAAAGAAGAGCGCTGGCCAAAGAATTGACCTCTTGTGGATTGGTAGAAATAAACGGGAAAACGGCAAAAGCGGCCTATGAGATAAAAATTAGCGATATTATTAAAATTGGCGGAAAACGGATGATAACTGCCGAAGTGCTTGATATTCCGACAGGTAGTGTAAAAAAAGAGGATCGCGAAAAATATTTTAAACTGTTAAATTAGTAATTGATATATATGAACATTTTCTCTCTTGATTTTTTGACTTTTAAAACCGTATATTCGTCAAAGAGAGAAGTATAAATAGTAAAAAATAAACACTAATATAAATCGGAGTAAAAGATGAAGATTTCCGATACTGTAAAAGATGATAAAGTTATCATCGCCCTTGAGGGCAAGGTGATGGGCGGCCCGGATGCGACCACCTTTCATGGTAAACTGCATGAGTTTATCGAAGGCGGAACTAAAAAAGTCGTGATCGACCTGAGGAAAGTCGAATGGATGAGTTCGGTTGGACTCGGTATGCTTATCTCGGCGATGACCGCTATGAAAAATGCCAAAGGTGAACTGAAACTGGCCAATGTCACCCAGTCGATTGAGTCGCTTCTGACTATTACCAGACTGATAACAATTTTCAAGGCGTACGATTCAGTCGATGAGGCTCTCGCCGCCTTTGAATAGTTTATAAAGTTAATTTAAATCCCTTTTATCGAATTCGATAAAAGTCAGATTGAATTTAAAGGCAGGTGTTTTTGCACCTGCCTTTTTTATATACTATGTGCGGCAGATAGTCAAAATATCCACATCTGCCCCAACAACGTTTTGGTGCTGTCGGGTCGCCGTACCCGACAGTTGGTAGGATAGACATTCCTGTCTGTCCAATTTTGTGGGCGGCAGACGCCCTCGTTGTATAGTATCATGAGATGCGTTACAGTGTGTATCATGAGATGCGTTACAGTTGAGGTATATTAGAACTCCAATGAGAGGAGTTTTATATGCCGTGGAAGACGACCAGTATAATGGAAGAGCGGA